>JAYUUE010000156.1:0-4687 GCA_043754785.1 Polymorphobacter sp.
CCAGTGCCTTTACGGCCGAAGCAATCGTCACGCCAGCGCCCGACAACCGCATGATCGCCTGGCCCTATACCAAGCGGATGGTCGCCAACAATACCGTCAACATGGGCGCGGCCGTGATCATGACGACGCTGGCTTTGGCGCGAGCTGCCGGCATATCACAAGACCGGCTGGTATTCGTTCATGGCGGCGCGGCGGCGTCCGAGCCGATGGACTATTTGATGCGCGACCAGTTCACCCATTCGGTGGCGCAGGATGCCGTGCTGGGGCAGGCAATGCGCATCGCCGAGGCCGGCTTCGACCGGGTGGAACTCTATTCCTGCTTCCCGGTGGTGCCGAAGATGGCACGGCGAACGCTGGGCTTGGCGGCTGATGGTGCATTCAGCGTCACGGGGGGGCTCAGCTTTTTCGGGACGCCGCTTAATGGCTACATGCTCCATGCCACTTGCGCGATGGTGCGGTCGCTGCGCGACACGCCGGCGGTGCATGCGCTGCTTTATGGTCAGGGCGGCTATGTGACCAAGCATCATGCACTGGTAGTCGGCAGCGCGCCGGGATCCGCGGCGGGGCTGATGCTGCCCAAGGACGTGCAGGATGAGGCCGAAACCGCGCGCGGCCAGGTGCCGTTCTTTGATGGCGCTTATGCTGGGCCGGCGACGGTCGAAACCTACAGCATCATCTATGACCGCGATGGCGCACCGTCCTACGGCAGCGTGATCGGCCGCAATCCGGCGGCCGATCGGGTGTTCGGCCGGATCGACGTGGCGGATGGCGCGACGCGCGATGCACTGTTGTCGATGGAGAGGTCGCCAGTAGGGGATGCAGGCGTCGTCGTGGTCGGCGATAATGGGCTGCAACGCTGGGCGGCGAACTGATTATCGCACAAGGTTTCTACCGCCGCACCGAACGATGCTCTTTCATCATTGCAGCGGCTCGAATTGCGCCAGCGCCGCATAGAGCAGCACCGCTGTGGCGACGGCAACGTTCAGACTGTCGGCGGTGCCTTGCATGGGCAATTTGACAAGCGCGTCGCAGGCGGCAGCGTATTCAGCGGGAAGGCCGGATTGTTCGTTGCCCATGAACAGGAAGGTCGGCGCGATAAAGCGGTGGGCGCGGTAATCGACGACGCGGCCGTCCAGTGCGGCGCCGACGAGCTGGCCCGGGGCGCTGCGAAGCCAAGGCAGGAAGCCGGCCCATGAGGTTTGTGCGACGCGACGGGTGAACAGCCCGCCCATCGAAGCACGGACGGCTTCGAGACTGAACGGGTCGCAGCTTTGGCCGATGAGGATGATCCCGCCGGCGCCGACGGCATCGCAGGTGCGCAGCATGGTGCCGAGATTGCCGGGATCTTTGAGGTTTTCCGCGACGACCCAAAGCCTGGCGGTGGATCGGTTGATGGTGGAAAGGCCGGTATCGGGGATGGGATAGGCGGCGGCGACGGCGCCGGGGTTGTCCTTGCCGGTGAGGCGGTGGAGCAAATCACGGCTGGCGCGGATGATAGTGCCGCGCCGGGCTGCGGTGGCGGTGATCAGCGCCTCGGTGAGGGTGTGATCCTCGGTATCGGCGGCAAAGATCAGCGTGTGCGGGACATGCCCGGTGGCCAACGCTTCGGTGCAAACGCGCAAACCTTCGGCGAGAAACAGCCCTTGTTCGCGTCGCGCCTTCTTGTCCACAAGCGATTTCAGCGACTTGAACACGGGGTTGGCCGGGCTGCTGATTTCGGTGATCACCCGAGCGCGTCGATATTATAATGGTGCCACAGGAACACCGCGAGCGCGCCGCGATGCGGCCGCCACGATGCGGCGAGCTCACGGGTGCGTTTTTCGGTCGGGCGTGCCTCCAATCCCAGGATCTTTCCCAGCTCGATTTGCACGGCCAGGTCGCCGGCGGGGAAGATATCGGGCCGGCCTTCGGCGAACAGCAGGTAGATTTCGGCGCTCCAGCGGCCAATGCCCCTGATTCTGGTCAGGGCGGCAATGGCCGCTTCGTCATCGGCCGGCAGCGCGCCGAAATCCAGCGCGCCGCTGGCAAGTGCCGCAGCAAGTGCGTGGACATAACTGGCCTTTTGTCCCGAAAGTCCCGCCGCGCGCAGCGTTTCGGGGGCGGTGGCAGCGACGGCAGCATGGTCGTCCATGTCGCCGCCGCACGCGATTTCGAGCTTGTTCCAGATGCTTTCGGCGGCCTTGACGCTGACCTGCTGGCCGACGATGGCGCGCATCATTGTCGCGGCGCCGCGCGCCCGGCCGCGCGGTTCGGGGTAGCCGGCGCGGGCGAGGGCGGCGGCGACCGCCGGCTCGGCGGCAGCGATGGCGTCGAGCGCGGTCGAAAGCTGGTCGGCAGTCAGGGACATGCACCCTTGTAACCGGGCATGACGCCGGCCGAAAGGGCCGCCATCAGCGGTCGGGGTATGCGCTCGCAGCCCAAATCGGTTATGATGGCGGTAATGATGTTCGAAGAACTGCGCCGTCACGGCTTTTTCCACGACAAGAACCGCGCCTTCTGGATCCTCCAGGGCGGCGGTTGGTTCGCCTATCTCATGCTGCGGGCTCTGTCCGGACTCGCCAATTCAATGGGGGTGGCGTTCATCCTGCCAGCCGTGATCGTGACCGCGACCGGATTTTCGCTGACGTTGCTGATGGCCACTGGCTACCGCCGGATCATCTTGATGCGCCCGGTGTATGTATGGACATTGACGCTGATTGTCCTGGGCATTGCATCGGCGCTGTTTTCCGTGCTCGAAGTCTGGGCGCACGCGACCTTTTACCAGCCGGGATGGCAGCCCCAGGGCATCGAGTTTCTGGGTGCCATTCTGCTCGATTTTTCTGTGCTGGCGGCCTGGACCGGGCTTTATTATGGCATCAATTTCTATCTTCTGCTGTCCGAACAGTCCGAACGCATGGCCAATGTGGCGGCACAAGCCAATTCTGCACAACTGGAAATGCTGCGGTATCAGCTAAATCCGCATTTTTTGTTCAATACTCTCAATTCGATTTCGACGCTGGTGTTGTTGAAACAGACCGAGCGCGCCAACGCTATGCTGTCGCGCCTCGCTTCATTTTTGCGATACAGTCTGGTCGGCGAGCGCGAAGGGCTGGCGACCGTGGCGCAGGAGGCGGAGGCGCTGAAGCTGTATCTCGATATCGAGCGTACGCGCTTTGAAAGCCGGCTGCGGACGCGATTCGATATTGCGCCCGACGTCATGGAAGCGCGGCTGCCATCACTGTTGCTGCAACCCATCGTTGAGAACGCCATCAAATATGCAGTGACGCCAAGCGAGGATGGCGCCGACATTTTGATCGATGCGCGCCGCATGGCCGATCGGCTGGTGCTGACTGTCGCCGATACCGGGCCGGGCCTGTGTGCGCCAGCCGCCGGCGACAGTGCATCCGCCAGCACGCAGATAGGACTGGGCAATATTCGCGATCGGCTGGTGCAGGCCTATGGCGACGACCACCGCTTCGAATTGGCCGAAAACAGCCCGCAAGGGTTGATTGTCCTCATCGACATTCCATATCATACCGAAGCGTCACACGCGGCCATCGGGGGCGATGGTCGTTTTGAGACCCGAATGGGGGCACAAAATCCCGGACCTTCGACGGTTCAGGCCCATTAGGAAGCGCGCGATGCCCATCACCACCATCATTGTCGACGACGAGCCCTTGGCCGTTCAGGGACTTGAGCTGCGCCTGCAAGCCTTTGGTGATGTCGAAATTGTCGAACGATGCGCCAATGGCCGCGAAGCGATTCGCGCCATCAAAACATTGAAGCCCGATCTGGTATTTCTAGACATCCAGATGCCGGGCTTCGACGGGTTTTCGGTAGTCGCCGGGCTGGCCGATATCGAACCGCCGCTGTTCGTGTTCGTGACGGCGTTCGGCGAATATGCGTTGAAGGCTTTCGAGGCGCAAGCAGTCGACTATCTGATGAAGCCTGTCGACGAGGAACGGTTGGCAACGACGATCGAGCGGGTTCGCCAACGGCTGAACGAGCGCCGGGGCCACGAAGACAGCGAGCGACTGAAGGAAATTCTAATCGAAGTTGCACCCGATTCGATGCCCGACGATCTGGCTGTCGATGGCGAAGCGCCATCTGCCAGCCGCTATGAGAAAGTTCTTAACATCAAGGATCGGGGCCAGATATTTCGGGTCGATGTCGCCGACATCGAACGCATTGACGCCGCAGGTGATTACATGTGTATTTACACCGCCAATCAGACGCTGATTTTGCGCGAAACCATGAAGGATCTGGAGCGCCGTCTCGACCCGCGCAAGTTTCAGCGAATTCATCGTTCGACGATCGTCAACCTCGATAATATCAAAAGCGTAAAGCCGCATACCAACGGCGAATGTTTTCTGGTGCTGGGGTCGAACACCCAGGTCAAGGTCAGCCGCAGTTATCGGGAGGTGGTGGCGCGTTTTCTATGAACTGCCAAGTCGAAATAATTTCACATGTTACACACTGCATGAATTAGATGGTTGATAAAGCATTTTTGGTGCGGGCAAGCAGTGGAAATAGAGTCGCAATAGAAAAGAAATGAAGCAGTGGGCGTGCCAATAGGGCCAGGATGTGTTCGTCATACGGCGTTAACCTTGGTAATTGCTCAGCCTCATCGAGAACGTCTCGGCATGGCGGTGTGGAGACGGCCTAATTTTTTGGTTGCGCCGGACTCGCGAATATGAGTCAACATATG
>JAYUUE010000157.1:0-1590 GCA_043754785.1 Polymorphobacter sp.
CGGCTTATCAGCCGGGGACCCCTCACCCGGGCCGCGCAAGAGCGCGTCTCTCGACCTCTCCCACAAGGGGAGAGGTAAAGTTATCACTCCACGGTCACCGATTTGGCCAGGTTGCGGGGTTGATCGACATCGGTGCCTTTGGCGAGGGCGACGTGATAGGCGAGAAGCTGGATCGGCACGGCGGAGATCAGCGGGCTGATGAACGGGTCGACGCTGGGCATCAGGATTGTCGCTACGGCGCTGCTGCCGTGCTCGGCCAGGCCGGCGGCGTCTGACAGCAGATAGACCTGGCCGCCGCGCGCCATGACTTCCTGCATGTTGGAGACGGTCTTTTCAAAGCGTGGGCCTGAAGGCGCGATGACGATGACCGGCACATTTTCGTCGATCAGCGCGATGGGGCCGTGCTTGAGTTCGCCGGCGGCATAGCCTTCGGCGTGGATGTAGCTGATTTCCTTCAATTTCAGCGCGCCCTCCATTGCCATCGGATAATCGGGCCCGCGGCCGATATAAAGGATGTCGCGGGCCTTGCTGAGCGGGATGGCGAGGGCGGCGATAGTCTCCTCGTGTGCCATCGCGGCGTTCATCGCGGCGGGGACTTCGGTGAGCAGGCGGACGTGACGGGCCTCCGACGCCGCATCGACGCGGCCCTTCGCCTTGCCCAGCGCGATGGCAAAGGCGGCGAGGACGGCGAGCTGGCAGGTGAAGGCCTTGGTGCTGGCGACGCCGACTTCGGGGCCGGCGTGGGTGGGGAGCAGCAGGTCGGCCTCGCGCGCCATCGTCGACGAGGCGACGTTGACGACGGCGGCGATATATTGCCCGCCGGCCTTGGCGTGACGCAGCGCCGCCAGCGTGTCGGCGGTTTCCCCCGATTGCGAAATGAACAGCGCCATGCCGCCGGGTTCGTAAACCGGGTCGCGGTACCGGAACTCGCTGGCGTTTTCGATCTGGACGGGAATGCGGGCCAGTTCCTCCAGCCAGTAGGTGGCGACCTGGCCGGCGAGCAATGCCGTGCCGCAGGCGACGATCTGGATGCGCTTCACATCGGCGAGGTCGAACGGCAGCGCGGGAAGCGAGACGGTTTCGGCGAGCGGATCGAGATAGGCGCCCAATGTTTGCGCGACGACGATCGGCTGTTCATGGATCTCCTTTTCCATGAAATGCCGGTAATTGCCCTTTTCGATAACCGCTGCCGACGCCGATGAGATGATGATCGGGCGGGTGACGGGCGCGTCGCCGGAGTCAAACACCTGCGCACCGGCAGCTGTCAGGCGGACCCAGTCGCCTTCCTCCAGATACGCAATGCGGTTGGTGAACGGGGCGAGGCCGAGCGCATCCGACCCGAGGAACATCTCGCCATCCCCATAACCCAGCACCAGCGGCGAGCCGCGCCGGGCACCGTACATGACGCCGGCGTCGGCGCCGAACAATATGGCGAAGCTGAAGGCACCGTGGAGGCGCTTCAGCGTGGCGGCGACGGCGGCATCGGGGGTGGCGCCGGCCTCGACGGCCATGGTCAAAAGGTGCGCGACGACCTCGGTATCGGTGGCCGAAGTCAGCGAGCGGCCGGCGGCAAGGACTTCGGCGCGCAGG
>JAYUUE010000158.1:0-1589 GCA_043754785.1 Polymorphobacter sp.
ACCTCTATCGGACGAGCACGCCGCGTAGACTCCATCCGTAGCTCGCTTTGTAGCTCCATAAAGGCACCTCCCCCGCCAAATCAGGCAAAAGGCGTGCCACAATCAGCCCAAAACGAAAACCGCGGCCGCCAGCCACCGCTTACCGAACATTACAATCCCATCGGCAGCGTCCATGGCGGCTATGCCGCCACCCTGCTCGATAGCTGCATGGGCTGCGCTGTCCACACCACGCTGGCCGCGGGCATCGGTTACACCACCATCGATCTCAACATCACCTATATCCGCGGCATGACCGCCGAAACCGGCGCGGTGACGGCGCGCGGCGAAGTCATTTCGTCGGGACGCCGGGCGGCAACGGCGCGCGGCACCCTTACCGATGCCAAGGGCCGCGTCCTCGCCACCGGCACCACGACCTGCCGTCATCGATGGCGCCATCGACACCGATTTCATCAAGTCGCAATTCCCCGAACGCTATGCGCTGAAGGCCGATGGCGGCATCCTCGATCCCGATCATATCGCCGCCAATTATGTGATGCTCCACCATCAGCCGCGCGACGCCTGGACGCACGAGCTCGATCTGCGTCCGTGGCAGGAAAAATGGTGATCCGCGCGGCACGGCCCGATGAATGCGCCGCGCTTGAGGCGTTGCAGCGCCGCGCCTCGTTGATGCACGCCTAACCGGCACGGCGGCGACCCGTTTCGGCCCGGCCATCATCATGACCCGGCCACGTCGAAGCTGACCCGCTCTGGCCTGAAGGCGCAAAAAAAGCCCGACGGATCGCTCCGCCGGGCCCCTGGTTCAGTGCCCGTATCAAAGTTACCGGCGCTGCCCCATGAAGGCCAGCAGGAACTGGAACAGGTTGATGAAGTTCAGATACATCGTCAGTGCGCCCATCACCGCAGCCTTGCCGATGAACGCCGAACCCTGAAGCTCGTAATACATCGTCTTCAACCGCTGCGTGTCATAGGCGGTGAGGCCGGCGAAGATCAGCACGCCAAGAATATTGATGCCAAGCTGCAACGGCGCCGACTTGAAGAAGAAGTTGGCGAGCATGGCAATCAAAATGCCGATCAGACCCATGATCAGGAACTTGCCCATCGCCGACAAATCGCGCTTCGTCGAATAGCCGTACAGGCTGAGCGCGCCATAGCCGGCCGCCGTGACAAAGAACGTCTGGGCAATCGATGCCCCGGTATATTGCAGGAAGATCGTCGACATCGACACGCCCATCAGGCCGGCAAACGCCCAGAAGCATAGCTTCAACTGGCTCTCGGACAATTTGTTGATGCCAAAATTCATCACCATGACCAGCGCCAGCGGCGACAGCATGGCGATCCAGCCGAGCAGCGTCGGCCCGATCCGGCCAGTGTCGGGGTTCTGCGCGAAAAACACCGCGAGTAGCGTCGGATTGCTCGACACCAGCAGTGCGATGACGCCGGTCAGCAGCACGCCCGACGCCATGTAATTGTAGATCGAGAGCATGTACGAACGAAGGCCCTCATCATAGCCCGCTTCCACACCCGCACCGGGCCGGGCGTTGACGATCCGGGGTTCGACCTGGTTGGCCATCAATTCCTCCTGTCACCGG
>JAYUUE010000159.1:0-4663 GCA_043754785.1 Polymorphobacter sp.
ACCGGCGGCGTCAACCTCAACGGCGTGCCGAGCCTGCCCAGCGGGCTACCGGCGCTCGATTTGGCAATCATCAAGCCCGAAAAGGTCAACCATTTCGAAGTCGGGCTGAAGACGCAATTCTGGGATCGCAAGGCGACGCTGAATGTTGCGGGGTTCTGGACTGAAATCAACGACTTCCAGGCCAGCGTCATCAGCAATGTCAGCGGCAGCACCGTGCTGCGCGGTTACCTCGCCAACGCCGGCAAGGTACGGGTGCGCGGCGTCGAGGCCGATTTCAGCGTGCGGCCGTCGGACCGGCTGAGCGCCTATCTCAGCGGTGCTTTTACCGATCACGAATTCGTCCGCTTCGTCGATGCACCGTGCCCACCCGAACTGGCCGGCGGCGGCACCGGCACGCCGGCAGGGGCGCCGGGCGTGCCGGGGGCGAACAGCCCGGCGAACTGCGATGTTTCGGGGCAATGGCTGCCGGGCATTTCGAAATGGGCGTTTTCATGGGGCGGCGAATATAGTCTGCCGGCGACGATATTGGGGCATCGGGGGTCGGTCTATGCGGGCTATGATGGCAACTACCGCTCGAAATTCTCGTCGAATGCTTCGCGGTCGATCTATACCGATGTCGACGGCTATTCGATCCACAATATCCGGGTCGGGGTGCGCAATGACAAGGTCGATGTGTTTGGCTGGGTGCGCAATGCCTTTGGCGCGAACTATTTCGAATCGCTGGCGGTAACGCCGGGCAATACCGGGCTGGTTTCGGCGCAGCTCGGCGATCCGCGGACCTGGGGCGGGACGATAAGGTTTTCGTTCTAGTTTTTCTGCTCCCTCCCCCACCGCGTAAGAGAGCGGCGGGGAGGGAGCAGAACGTGTTTATGGCTTCGTCGCCGCATTCTTCGCCGGCACTTTCTTCTTGGCAGCCGGCTTTTTCGGTGGTGCTTTCTTCGCCGTCTTCTTGCCCGGCTTTGCCGGCATGGCGGCGCGGGCATCGATCAGTGCGCCGGCATCTGCCAGGCTGATCGTCATGCCATCCTCGGTTTTCGGCACGGTAGCGTTGGTGGTGCCATCGGTGATGTATTGGCCGTATTTTCCAGCCTTGAGCACCATGACGGTGCCCGACACCGGATGCGGCCCGATTTCTCGCAACGGCGCTTGCGCCGTGCGCGCGCGGGGCCCGGCGGCAGCCGCTTCGGCGAGCTTGACCACGGCAGCGTTCATGCCGGTTTCAAAGACTTCGGCGGTCGAAGTGAGCCGAGCGTATTTGCCGCTGTGCGCCAGATAGGGGCCATAGCGGCCGATGCTGGCGGTGATCGGTTCGCCACTTTCCGGGTGCGCGCCGATGGTGCGCGGCAACGACAGCAACCGCAGTGCAAGGTCGAAATCTTCGGGGCCGCTGACGGGGGCGTCCTTGGGGATCGACGCACGCGGCGGTTTCTCGCCGTCTCCGCGCTGGACATAAGCGCCGAAGCGTCCCGAGCGCAGGGTGACGGGCTCGCCGGTTTCGGGGTCTTCGCCAAGCATGATCGGGCCGGAGTTTTCCTGGGCACCGCCGTCCCCCGCAAACTGGCGGGTGTAGCGACATTCGGGATAGTTGGAGCAGGCAACAAAGGCGCCGAACTTGCCGGTTTTCAGGCTGAGGCGCCCGGTGCCGCAGGTCGGGCACAGCCGCGGGTCGCTGCCGTCGGCGTGTGGCGGGAACAACATGGGACCGAGATATTCGTCGAGCGCGGCGGTGACGTCCGATGGGCGCAGGTCGAGAATTTCCTTGGTTCTGGGCGAAAAATCATCCCAGAAATCGCGCAGGACCTTGAGATAGTCGAGATCACCCGCCGATACATCGTCGAGCCGGGTTTCAAGGTCGGCAGTGAAATCATAGCCGACATATTTCTCGAAATAGCGTTCGAGGAAGGCGGTGACCAGCCGGCCCTTTTCCTCGGCCCAGAAACGGTTCTTTTCGACGCGGACATAGGCGCGATCCCGCAAGGTTTGCAGGATCGACGCATAGGTCGACGGCCGACCGATGCCGAGCTCCTCGAGCCGCTTGACCAGTGACGCTTCGGAATAGCGCGGCGGGGCTTCCGTGAAATGCTGCTTCGGCGTCACTTCGGCGGCGGTCGTCGGTTCGCCTTTGGTCAGCCGCGGCAGGCGGCGGCCTTCGTCATCGTCGGCGTCGGACGCAATGTCCTCATTCGTCTCGGTATAGACCGCGAGGAAGCCCGGCGTGATGATGACCTGGCCGGTCGCCCTGAGCCCGGTTCGGCCCGTTGCATCGAGCAGGTCGATGCTGCTGCGCTCCATCTTCGCGCTGGCCATCTGGCTGGCAACGGTGCGCTTCCAGACGAGGGCGTAGAGTTTCTCCGCATCGGAAATGTTTTGGTATTTGGCGGCTTCGCCGCCGGCAGGCGATTTCGATGGCCGATAGCCGAGATCGGTAGGGCGGATGGCCTCGTGCGCTTCCTGGGCGTTCTTGGCCTTGGTGGCATAATGGCGCGGCTTGTCGGGCAGCACATCGGGGCCGCTGCCATAATCCTGGGCGATGACGTCGCGCACGGCGGCGATCGCTTCACCGGCGATCTGGACGCCGTCGGTGCGCATGTAGGTAATGCGGCCTTCCTCATACAGCCCTTGCGCGACGCGCATGGTGTGGCTGGCGGTGAAGCCGAGCTTGCGGGCGGCCTCCTGTTGCAGCGTCGAGGTGGTGAACGGCGGATAGGGGTTGCGCGTCGCTGGCTTGGTCTCGACGGCGTGGACGGTGAAGCTGGCGTTTTTTACGTCGCTGACGGCGCGGGCGGCGGTGGCTTCGCTAGTGATGTCGAAGCGGTCGAGCTTCTTGCCCTGCCAGACGCTGAGGCGGGCGGGGAAGGCCTGGCCAGCAGCGGAGAGCATGGCAGCATCGATAGTCCAGTATTCGCGGGCGATGTGCGCCTCGATCTCGCTTTCGCGCTGGCAGATGATGCGCAGCGCCACCGACTGCACGCGGCCGGCACTTTTGGCGCCGGGCAGCTTGCGCCAGAGCACGGGAGAGAGCGTGAAGCCGACGAGATAATCGAGCGCGCGGCGAGCGCGATAGGCATCGATCAGCGCGCCATCTAGTTCGCGCGGCTTTTGCATTGCCGCAAGAACCGCAGTCTTGGTAATCTCGTTGAAGGTGACACGGGCAGCACCCGCCTTGGGCAGCGCCTTCTTCGCCTTGAGCCATTCGAGCAGATGCCATGAGATCGCCTCGCCTTCGCGGTCGGGATCGGTGGCTAGGATGACGTGATCGGCGCGTTTGGCAGCGTCGGAAATGGCTTTCAGCTGCTTGGCGCGCTCCCCCGAAACTTCCCACAGCATGGCGAAGTCGTGGTCTGGATCGACCGAGCCATCCTTGGGCGGCAGGTCGCGGATGTGGCCGAAGCTGGCGAGAACTTCATAGTTCGACCCCAGATATTTGTTGATCGTCTTGGCCTTGGCGGGCGATTCCACGATCACGAGGTCCATGCGGGTCCTGTCTGTCTTGCCGGGGGGAGCAGCGGCGCGGCCCCTACGCGCAATATGGGGTAGGGCGCAAGCCCCGACCGTGGGTCATCACCGGTTTGACAGCGTCAAGCAACCCATTGCCACCCGTCCACCGGCATGACGAACCAGCGTTCCCGTTAGTTCCATATCGAGCAACACCGTTGCCACCACCGCCGAGGGCAGGCCCGACAGTCGGATGATTTCATCGGTGGCGACGGGTGTCGGTGACAGCAGGCGGGCGATTTCGGCGCGGTCGGCGTCACCGGCGTCAAGCGCGATGTCTTCATTCCAGAGAGTGTCGGCGACCTTGAAATGCATGCCCAGCTGCGAGCCGCTGCCCTGGCTAAACGATGACAGGGCCTCGATGACATCGGCAGCCGATTGTACCAGCGTCGCGCCCTCGCGGATCAGCAGGTTGCAGCCCTGGGCGCGGGGATCGAGCGGCGAGCCGGGGACCGCCATGACTTCGCGGCCGGCGTCGGCAGCGACCCGCGCGGTGATCAGCGATCCGGACTTGAGCGCACCTTCGACGACCAGCGTTCCGGCCGCGAGCCCGGCGATGATGCGGTTGCGGCGCGGGAAATGGCGCGCCTGTGGCACGACGCCTGGCATTTGTTCGGCAACGATCAAGCCTTTTTCGGCGAATTCGGCCATCAAGACGGCATTTTCGGGCGGGTAGACCACGTCGATGCCGCCCGCGACGACGGCGATGGCGCCGCCTTTCATGGCGCCTTGGTGCGCCGCTGCGTCGATGCCGCTCGCCAACCCGGAAACAACAACCATATCTTCGGCGGCCAACTCGCTGGCCAGCGCCCTTGCAAAGTGCACCCCGGCGGCGCTGGCGTTGCGGGCGCCGACGATGGCGACCGCGGGGCGATCGAGCAGCCCGCAGTCGCCGCGCGCCGCGAGCACCGGCGGCGCCGATTCGAGGCTGGCGAGCAGCGCCGGATAGGCCGGGGTCCCGATGAAGATCATCTGCGCGCCGAGCGTATCGAGCGCCGCCAGTTCGGCTTCGGCGTTGGCGACCGGGGTGATTTTCAACGCGCGCCCACCGCGCCGCGCCAAGTCGGGCAGCGCCTGCAACGCCGCGTCGGCGTTGCCGAAGCGCGCCATTAGCTGGCGATAGGTGATCGGGCCAATACTGTCGGTGCGGATCAGCCGCAGCCGGGCG
>JAYUUE010000160.1:0-4658 GCA_043754785.1 Polymorphobacter sp.
GCTTGAGCCGGGATCCCGCTGTTTTTGGACGCGACCGTTCAAGAAAAGCGGGGTCCCGGCTCAAGCCCGGGACGACGATCTGGGAAAAGGTCACCGCCATTTCGCATCCGCCGCAAGATTGGCCGCGATGCTGCGTTCCCACTTGTCGCCATTGGCGATCAGCTTCGCCTTGTCATAGATCAGTTCTTCCCGCGTTTCGGTAGCGAATTCGAAATTCGCCGTCTCGACGATCGCGTCGACCGGGCACGCCTCCTGGCACAGCCCGCAGTAAATGCACTTGGTCATGTCGATGTCATAGCGCGTCGTCCGGCGTGAACCATCCTCGCGCGGTTCCGCCTCGATGGTGATCGCCTGCGCCGGGCACACCGCCTCGCACAGCTTGCAGGCAATGCAACGTTCCTCGCCGTTCGGGTAACGCCGCAACGCATGCTCGCCGCGGAAACGCGGGGACAGCGGACCCTTTTCATAAGGATAATTGAGCGTCACCTTGGGCTTGAAGAAATACTTCAAGGTCAGCCCCAGTGCACCGATGAACTCGAGCAGCAGCAGCGATTTCGCGGCGCGGAAAACGGCGGTCAAAGCACAGCACTCCCCGGCGCGTTGGTAAACTTGTCAGTAAAGAACATCAGCCAGCCGCTGACGACCACGACCCAGAACAGCGATAGCGGCAGGAACACTTTCCAGCCCAGCCGCATCAGCTGGTCATAGCGATACCGCGGCACCGCCGCCTTCACCCAAGCGAAACAGAAAAACATGAACGCCATCTTGCCCAGCATCCAGACGAAACCCGGAATGATATACAGCGGCGCCCAATCGAGCGGGGGCAACCAGCCGCCAAGGAACAACACCGGGATCAGCGCGCACATGAACAATATGTTCGCGTATTCGCCAAGGAAGAACAGCGCGAAGGACATGCTCGAATATTCGATTTGATAGCCGGCAACCAACTCCGATTCCGCTTCGGGAAGATCGAACGGCGGGCGATTGGTTTCGGCAAGCGCGGTGATAAAGAACATGATTCCCATCGGAAACAGCAACGGATTGAAGATGTTGCCGTTCAAAATCCCCAGCACATTGCCCTTTTGCGCCAGCACGATCTCACTCAGGTTGAGGCTTTGCGCATACAGCATCACCGACACCAGGATGAAGCCCATCGACACTTCATAACTGACCATCTGCGCCGCCGAGCGCAGCCCGCCGAGAAACGGATATTTGGAGTTCGACGCCCAGCCCGACATGATGATGCCGTAAACCCCCATCGACGAGATGGCGAAGACATACAGCAGCCCGGCGTTGAGATTGGCGAGCACCAACCCGGCATCGAACGGCATCACCGCCCAGATCGCCAGCGCCAGCACGAACGAAATCATCGGCGCCAGCAGGAACACGCCGGTGCTCGCACCCGACGGAATGATGGTTTCCTTCAAAAACAGCTTCGCCGCGTCTGCAAAAGTCTGCAGCAGCCCGAACGGGCCGACGACATTGGGGCCGCGCCGCATCTGCATCGCCGCCCAGATCTTGCGATCGGCATAAACCGCCATGGCAACGCCGACCATCACCGGCAGCACAATGGCGAGGATGAGGACGATGGTGGCAATGAAATAGCCGAAACCGTCGCCGAACCAGCCCTGGAAATGCTCGGTGAAGGTCACTCAGCGGCCTCCAGCATCGGCTGGACAATCTGTGCGACGCACTCGGCCATGGTTTCGCTGGCGCGGGCAATCGGGTTGGTCAGGTAATAGTTGGCAATGGCGGGCGGCAGCGGGCCCGAGGGCGCAGCCTTGGCTGCCAAGACAGGCCCGGCCGAAACCACAACCGCGTCACCACCCGCCAGATGCGGCCATTCCGCGCCAATCCGCGCCCGCAACCCCGGCAAATCATCATAAGGCAAAGGCTGCCCCAGCACCGCCGACAGCGCCCGGAAAATCGTCCAGTCCTCACGCGCATCGCCTGGCGGGAAAATCGCGCGCAGCGAGCGCTGGACCCGGCCCTCCAGGTTGACCCAGGTGCCGGGTTTTTCGGTATAGGCTGCGGCCGGCAAGATCACATCGGCATGGGCGACACCGCGATCCCCATGCGTGCCAATATAGACCGTGAACGCATCGGCGCCGGCATCGACTTCATCGGCGCCGAGCAGGAACAGCGCCTCGACGGCCTTGTCCGCCGCAATCGCGTCGACACCATCGGCGACCAGCCCGAGATCGAGCGCCCCGACCCGCGCCGCCGCCGTGTGCAGCATGTTCCAGCCATTCCAACCGTCGCGCGTGCAATGTGCCGCCGCAAACGCCTGCGCCGCGCCGAACAGCCCGGGCAAGCGCAACGCCCCCATGCCGACGATGACCGCCGGCCGCTGCGCCGCCGCCAACGCCGCCGCCAGTTCCGCCGGCACCGCGCCGAGCAGCCCGGCGTTATTGCCGAACGACGTCACCGGATAAGACAGGTCCGCAACCGGCCCAATGCTGAACACCTTCGACAGCCCACGCGCCGCCTTCTTGCGCAGCCGCACATTTAGCAACGGCGCTTCATGGCGGGGATTGCAGCCGACGAGCACGACGACGTCGGCGTTCTCGATGCCCACCAGTCCCGAATTGAACAGATAATCCCCGCGCGCTGCGGTGCCGAATTCCGCGCCGTCCTGCCGCGACTCAATTCGCGTCGAACCCAGAGTGCCGAGCAAGTCCTTCAGCGCCACCATATCCTCGACCGCCGCCAGATCGCCGACAATCCCGGCAATCGCGCCGCCCGGCACGCCAGCCAGCCCGGCGCGGATTGCCGCAAACGCCTCGACCCATGTCGCCGGCGCCAGCTTGCCGTCGCGCCGCACAAAAGGCCGGTCCAGCCGCCGCTCCGCCAGCCCGTCATGGGCAAAGCGCGCCTTGTCGGACAACCACTCCTCGTTGACGTCATCGTTGATACGCGGCGTCACGCGAAGCACGGCGGGCCCGCGCGAGCCGATGACGATGTTCGACCCGAGCGCATCCATCACATCGATGCCGTCGGTCTTCTTCAACTCCCACGGCCGCGCCTGAAACGCATAGGGCTTCGATGTCAGCGCACCGACCGGACACAAGTCGATGATATTGCCAGAAACTTCGCTCGTTATCGCCTTTTCGAGATAACTGGTGATCTGCATGTTCTCGCCGCGTCCGATCGCGCCGATTTCCTCCACGCCCGCCACTTCCTGCGCAAAGCGCACGCAGCGGGTGCAATGGATGCAGCGCGTCATGATCGTCTTGACCAGCGGCCCCATGAACTTTTCGGTAACGGCGCGCTTGTTCTCCTGATAGCGCGAAAAGCCCTTGCCATAGGCAATGCTCTGGTCCTGCAAGTCGCATTCGCCGCCCTGGTCGCAGATCGGGCAATCGAGCGGGTGGTTGATCAGCAAAAACTCCATGACCCCCTCGCGGGCCTTTTTCACCTTCGGCGTCGTCGTCATCACCACCTGGCCATCGGCCGCCGGCATTGCGCAGCTGGCGACAGGCTTTGGCGATTTTTCCATTTCGACGAGGCACATACGGCAATTGCCGGCGATACTCAGACGTTCGTGATAGCAAAAGCGCGGAATTTCGGCGCCGGCTGCCTCACACGCCTGCAGCACCGTGGCGCCGGACGGCACTTCGACTTCAATGCCATCGACAGTCAGCTTCGGCATGGGTCAAAAGCCTCCGGCGCAGCGCGAGCGCGCAGCTGGCGATACCGGAACAGGGACGAAATTGGGGCTGACCATCACTCGATCCAAAAGCGAAACGCGCGCCGTGCTTGTCCGCGTCGGTGCGGCTATAACGAGCGCAGTGCAACATGGGAAGGCGATGGCAACGGCTTTGCCAAAGGGTTCGCGCGCCTGCGGCGACGGATTCATGAAAAAACAGGCCCGGAAAGCCTCCGGGCCTGTTTCTGCCTGCGGTTGCCGACCGGCAAACCAATGCGTCAGGCGGGCACGCAGACCGGACGGCGACGGCGGGCTGAAACGCCGACCGCACCAAAGCCGATAATCAATAGCGCCCAAACGCTCGGCTCTGGCACATCGGAACCAGCTCCGCCGCCGCTGAGAGGTCCGCCTGTGCCGCCGACATTGTCGACAAGCGTTCCGACCGCAAAGCCGTTGTTCTTGTACGCCTGCGAAGCGAAATCAATCACGCTCAGTCCATCGAATCGGGAAAATATTTGGAACGAACCAAGTTCTGTTGAACTTCCCTGGGTACCGTTGCTGGGTTGATTGATCGTCGGTCCGCTGTACGTGAACGTGGCATTCAGAACCGATGCATTGTCCGTCGGCAGGACGCGCGATGGTGTCTGCCTCAAGAGTGCCGTGGCGCCGGAAAAGCCAGCACCGAGAGTGCCAAATTTCACGAAGCCCTGAAAATCATAGATCGTGAAATAGTTGCCAGTCCGGAGTGCCTGATCAGCGGCCAATGTTGCCGTATAGGTATACTGATACAGACTTCCAACCGTGCCTATACGCTTTTCACCCACACCCACTAGATGTTGATTTGAGAGACTATCCGCTTTACGCCCACAAGGTGAGCGGATAATGCTGGGTGCATGGATGTTCGTGCACGATCCAACCTTCCGTTTCCGAGGTCTCTGCCTGAAGTTCAGCGTCTTTTCCCCGATGATGCCTCATGTGCCGACTGGCTGGAAAAAGCTCGATGGGGAGA
>JAYUUE010000161.1:0-4654 GCA_043754785.1 Polymorphobacter sp.
GATGACGACGAACTGACGGTGCAAATGGAACTGCTATTGGCAACGGCGGAATTTCGTCCGCAGCTGAAAACGCCGCGCCCGCGCATGTACGGTCCGCAAACCGCTGTGGTTGCGGGGGCGTCCGGCGAGGAGATCGAGACCGATGAATATGGGCGCATCAGGGTGCATTTCCACTGGGACCGCGTCCAAGAAGGTGGCAGCACCAGTTCATGCATGATCCGCGTCGCGCAATCGATGGCCGGGGCGAAATGGGGTGGCTTTGTGCTGCCGCGGATCGGCCAGGAAGTGGTAGTGGAGTTTTTGGACGGCGACCCGGACACGCCGCTGGTAACCGGGACGGTGTACAATGGCCAAAACACGGTGCCCTATGCGCTGCCCGCCAACAAGACACGCAGCACCTTCAAATCGCGGTCCTCGCCCAAAAGCCAAGGCTTCAACGAGTTGCGGATGGAAGACAAGGCCGGCAGCGAGGAGGTGTTCTTCCACGCCGAAAAGGACCTCAACAGCATCATCGACAAGGGTGATGAGACGCGGACGCTCAACATCGGCAACCGCACGACGACAATCAAGAAAGGCGACGAAACGCTCGAAATCGAGAAGGGCAAGCGCACCGAGACGATCGAGGGCGACCAGACACTGACAATCAAGACCGGCAACCGCAGCGACACCATCAAGACCGGCAACGACAATCTGGCGATCAAGATGGGCAACCGCACGACCAAGATCGACATGGGCAACGATTCGCTGACGCTGACGATGGGCAATCGGACCATTAAGGTCGACCTTGGCAAGCATTCGACCGAGGCGATGCAGGCAATTGAGTTGAAATGCGGAATGAGCACCTTCAAAATGACGCCGGCGAGCATTGAAATGAAGTCGATGATGATCAAGATTGAAGCGCAGGTCATGCTGCAAACCAAGGGCCTGATGGTCCAGCAGGATGCCAGCGCCATCCATATCGTCAAGGGTGCACTGGTGTTGATTAACTGATGGCGAGCGCCCCGCAATCGCCGGCGCCGTGGCGGCGCGTCAAATGGAACCGCGCCGGGCAACTGGCGGGACTGGCCGATGCTGTGGAGGCGCTGGCGGGCCTGAATGACCTGCCGCCGCCGCGCGCCTTTGCGGCCCTGCGCGATGCCCATCCCGAAGCCGCTGTGCGCTTCATGGCCCAGTGTCTGCCGCGTTTCGACGCGATATTGTGGCTGCACAAGGCGCTGGAACGCAGCCCGGCGGCCAGCGCCGGCGGCGCCGAGATTCGCGCAGGCATTGCCGGCTGGCTCGCCGACCCGAGCGACAAGCGGCGCCGGCTGGTGTTCGAGTGCGCCGAGGCGATCGGCATCGACAATGCCGATGGCACCGCCGGGCTCGCACTGTTTCTGTCGGGCGGCAGCCTCACGCCGCCGGAACTCGAGCAGGGTGTGCAGCCGCCGCCGGGTGCTTTCGGCAAGGCGGTGGCGGGCACAATCCTGCTGGCCGGCCTGGCGCAGGGACCAGAGAATTTCAACGACGAGCTTGACACCTTGCTGGGTATCGGGCTCGCCATTGCCGAGGCGGAGGATGTGCTTTGAGCCTGCGGTTGACGATTGAGAATGTGCCGTCGCTTACCTCCGGTGACCCGGTTGTCAAGGTGCTCGATGGCCATGGCCTGGTGATCGGCCGGGCCGGGCATGTCGATTGGACGCTGCCCGATCCGCAGGCGATGATTTCGTCAGTGCATTGCGAGGTGGATTACAACGATGGCGGTTACTGGCTGACCGACCGCAGCACCAATGGCACCTATGTCAATGGCGCGGCTGATCGCCTTGCCGGGCCGTGGCAGCTGAACGATGGCGATTTGATCAGCATCGGCCATTACACCGTGCGCGCCACGGTCGAGGTGGGCGGACGGCCGACTGCCGTGCCGGCGCCTGCCGCGCCGGCGGCGGGCGGCGCCGGCATGTGGGGGCAATTCGATGCACAGCCCGACCGCGCAGCCGGCGACGCCTTTGGCCAGCCAAAGCGCAAGGCGATCTTTTCGTCGGGTGACCGGGCGGTGGAGGAGGGGTTTCGGCCGCCCGAACCCGTTACCACTACCGCCGATGTGTTCGGCATCGGGGGTGGTAGTGCGTCACCGCCGGGGTTTGCCGCGCCGGCGGGTGGCGGCGATATCTTCGGCCTCGGCGGCGGCGCGCCGGCAGCGCCGGTTGGATCGGCAGCGCCGGCCGTATCTGCGGCACCGGTCATAGCTGCGCCATCGGCGTGGGGCGCGAGCCCGACGCCCACCCCCGTGCCCAGCGCCGGCGCGGCCGCAAGCATCTGGGGCAGCCTGACTGCGCCAGCAGCGGTCGATTTCACGCCGCCGCCGCCGGTTGCAGCGCCGGTGCCACCGCCGCCAGCGCCGAGCGCTGCCGCCGGCGTGTCGGCAGCAGTGCCAGTTGCCAGGGATAGTGCGCTGATGGCGCGTTTTCTCGCTGCTGCCGGGATGAAGCCGCGCGACGTCGAGGATTTGCCGCCCGAATCGGTACTGGCCGCGGCGGGTGAATTGTTGCGCCAGACTGCCGATGGGCTGATCCAGCTGCTGTATGCGCGGGCGCGGCTCCGCAACCAGTTCGGCGTCGGCGCCGAGGTGACGACGTTCCAGCGCGCTGGCAACAACCCGCTGAAATGGACGCGGAGTGCCGAGGAAGCGCTGCGGCAGATCGTCGGCAAGCCCGATGCGGGCTTTCTGCCCGGGCCGCAGGCGGTGCGCGGTGCCTTCGAGGATTTGCAGGCGCATGAGCTGGCGTTGATGGCGGCGATGCAGGAAGCACTGAAGGACACTATCCAGCGGTTTTCACCAAATGCCATCCGGGCGCGGCCGGGGCGCACCGGGTTTCTGTCGCGGCTGCTGCCTCAGGCCCGTGATGCTGCGCTTTGGCAGGCGTATGAAACCGAGTTTCGCAGCATGGCCGATGAGACCGAAGCGGCGTATCTTGATGTTTTTGCAAAGAACTTCAAGAAAGCCTATACGCGCAATCTGGCGAGGGTCGATAATCCGGGGAGTTGAACGATGGGAATGCCCGCCGCGCGCGTGACCGACATGCATGTCTGCCCGATGGTGACCGGCATCATCCCGCATGTCGGCGGACCGATCCTGCCACCGTGCGTGCCGACGGTGCTGACATTGAAACTGCCGCAAGCCACTGTGGGCGACATGGCGGTGTGCGTTGGACCACCCGATGTGATCGCGCTGGGGTCGTTCACCGTGCTGGTTTCGAAAAAGCCGGCGGCGCGCATCGGCGACATGACTGCGCATGGCGGGGTGATCGTGCTCGGCGCCTTTACCGTGCTGATCGGCTGATTATTCCAGAACGACCCAGCCGCTGGTCGATTCGCAGCCGCCGGCGCAGGCGCGGCTGATCGCGGTGCCGCTGCCGGTTTCGGCGCTATTGTCGGGCAGTGTAGGTGCCGACAAGAAGAATTGCAGGCTGCGCGTCGGCTGGCTGCTCAGATAGGGGAAAGCGGCGGTGTGCGGTGGAATTTGGCCGCTGACTGCGCGCTTGGTCACGTCCATCTCGCCATCGGAAATATAGACCAGGAACAGCGGCTTGCTGGCGGAACCGAGCGGGTTGGGAACCATGAAATGGCCATCGGCGCGGGCCAGCTGCTGGAAGTTCCACAGCGTCTGCGACGCGACTTTGAGGCTGCCCTGGGAACCGCCGTCGCCGGCGGCGGCCTTCAGGCGGCCGATAATGGCGCAGGATTGGGCATCGGGCGCCGGGGTGATCGGCTTGAGCGCGGCAGTGTCGAGCTGATAATTACCGGCCGTTGCCGGCAGGCTGGTGCCGCCGGCCATCCAGCCGGTGACAGCAAGGGTGATCGCGCCCGGTGACGGCGCTGCGGCGCGAATGTCGCTGCATGGGATGGCGGCGAGCGCGGCGCGCGCAGCGGCCCAATCGGGGGCACCGCCGGTTTCGGGCGCCGGCGCCACAGCGGCGACTTCGCCGGACGCAGCGGCGGGGTCTGCTGGCTTGCTCCCGCCCGAGAACATGAACGCAGCACCGGCGGCAAGCGCCAGCACGACACCACCGCTAATGAACAGCGGCATTTTCGATTTCGGCGCGGCCGGGATGAAGGCGGTGGTCGCGCCAGCACGGACCAGCCGCAAGTCGGTGGTTTCACGCGTTTCGCCGAGCCCGCCGAACGAGCCGGGCGGAATCGTTGCTTCGCGGGCGCGAACGAACGCCGGTGCCGCAGTCAGCACCAGATCGGGGTCGAAGGGCGTGCCGATGGCAGGCAATGCATCGACGGCGGCGATGACATCCGACATCGAGCGGATGCGATCGGCGGGGTCTGGCGCCAGCATCCGGGCGAGAACGCTGGCGAGCCACGGCTCGACGCCTTCGAGTTCCGGCACCTTCTGCCGCGCCTGGATGGCATCGATCGGTGTGGCGGTGCCCATATCGATGACCCTGGCGCGCGCTGCCGCTGCGACGACCAGTGCCAGGCTGTAGATATCGGTCCACGGACCGATTTCGCGGCCGAAAAGCCCAAAGGCTTCGGGCGCGGCAAAGCCCAGCTTGCCGCCGAACCCTGCACCGATGACGGTTTTTTTGCTGGTGTCCGAATCTTTGGCGATGCCGAAATCGATGATCGTGGCGCGCTCGATCTTGCCGTCACGCAGCAGGATATTATC
>JAYUUE010000162.1:0-4647 GCA_043754785.1 Polymorphobacter sp.
GGCCGCGCAAGGGCGCGTCTCTCGCCTCCCCCGTGAGGCGGAGGACCAGGGGCTCACTTTGGCAGCAGCAGTTTGTCGAGCGCCGTATCGGTGCTGCCGGTCTTTTCGAAGCGCGGATACAGCAGCCCGCCGTTCCAGGCCAAGTTGACCGCACGCAGGCGGTCGGCGGTTTTGACCAGCAGGCGGATGGGGTCCTTGCCGCCCTTTGCCATGGTGATTTCAGCCTTGAGCAGATCGTCGGAGAATGGCTTGTCGTTGACGGCGATGAGGGTATCGCCAACGGTCAACCCGGCGTCATAGGCGGCGCTGCTCCAGATCACCTGTTCGATGGCACCGTCCTTGCCGATCACCAGCCCGCCCGAATAGCTGAGATTTGTGATTTTGCCGGTGCGTTGCTGGTCGGCGAAGGTCGCCGTCGGGGTGTCGGTGTAGATGAGCTTGTAGCCCGAATTGGTAAAGCCGTTCAGCGGTGCGCCCTTGGCCTTTTCGGTGAGGCGCTGGCGCAGGAAGCCGTCCCAATCATACGGCGTGACACTGTTCAGCGTCTTGACGATCTCGGCGAAATCATAAGGCACGACGCCCCAATCACCTTCGCCGGTGCCGAAGAACGCCTTGGCGAAATCGTCCATGCCCTTGGCGCCGGCGGTTTCACGGCGGATGACCGAATCTGCCTCCATCCAGATCAACAGGCCTTCGTTGTAATAATCCTCGCTGCGCTGCTGGCTGAGCCAGGCCTTGGGCGCGCGCGCGGCGATGACGGGATCGTTGGTGGTATCGTCGAGCGAGCGCCAGCTGCGCGCCGGGCGGGTGTCGAGCGACGCGGCGATGGCGGCATAGCTGTCGAGGGTTTCCTGCTTGGTGAACAGGCCCGAGCGCGCACCGAGGACATAGCCCCAGAATTGCGTCTGACCTTCGTAGACCCAGAGCATGGAACTGCGCAGCGGGGTGGAGAAATCCGGCACGATTGTGGTGATGCCGCGCCGGTGCTTGCCGTTCCAGCTATGGGTGAACTCGTGCGGCAACAGGTTGCGCCGGCCGGGGCCCTTGTCCCATTCGGTGAAATAGGCGGCATTGACGCCATTTTCGCTGCTGCGGTGATGCTCCAGCCCGATGCCGCCGAGGTTTTCGGTCAACGACAGCAGGAAATCATAATGGTCGAACTGGCGGGTGCCGAACAGTTTCGCCGCCTGTTCCGCCAGCCTTTTGTGCGCATCGATCTGCGCCGGGATGGCAGCGAGGAAGCGCTGCGCATCAGCGACGACGTTAAGCGTGATGTTCTGGCCAAGGTCCCATTTCTGGAAATAGCGCCCTGCGAGGAACGGGCTGTCGACCAGCGTTTCATAGTCGGTGGTTTCATAGGTGATGGCGTCGCCGGCGGATTTGACCGGCCGTAGCGCGCCGGCGGCCTGCCAGCCCTTCGGCCAGGTGACGGTGGTGGCGACGGGAATGTTTCGCGTGAACCAGCCGGCCGGGTAAAGCGAGACCTGGTTGGGTTGCAGGCTGATCATGTCGGCCGTCACGGTAATGCGGCCCTGGTTGGTGGCGGTGGGGGTGAGGAAATCGAAGCGGGCGTCGAGGGTGCGGGCGCCGGCGGGGACATCGATGTGGAAGGCGAACACATCGACTTCGTCGCGCGTCCACACCAGTTCCTTGCCGCCCGCATTGATGACCAGGCTGGCAAGCTTGGAGATTTGCCCGCTGGGGCCGTGGTTGCCGGGCAGCCATTTGGGGAACAGCAGCGTCATCGGGCCTGCCGCTGGCACCGGGATGGTTTCGGCGACGTGGAAGATGCCGCGCACCGTGTCGGTGGCGTCGATTTTCAGGGTCAGCGTGCCGGGGAAGGGCGTGTCCTTCGCGATCGGGATGGTGTTGATGATCGGCGGCGGCGTGGGCTTGGAAAGTTCGATGGCGTGGGCGGACGGATGGGCCGATGTGGCGAGCAGGCCGAGCAGCAGAAGCGATGTGCGCATGATATCCCCTTTGCCGCCTTGATAATCATCGCGGGGCAGTGATGACAAGCGGCGCCGTGTCGCCTAATCGCGGGGCATCATGAGCAAGCAACAGACGCCCCAGCGCCCAGCCCAACGTCCTCGGGGCACCCAGGACATGATCGGCGAGACGGCGGCGCGTTTCGACCATGTGGTCGAGACATTCAACCGGGTGCGCAAGCTGTATGGGTTCGGGCGGATCGAAGTGCCGGTGTTCGAGGCGACGGCAGTGTTTTCGAGGGGCCTTGGTGAGACAACCGATGTGGTGTCGAAGGAAATGTATTCGTTCGAGGACCGCGGCGGAGATTCGCTGACGCTGCGGCCGGAGTTCACCGCCGGGATTGCGCGGGCGTATATTGAGAATGGCTGGCAGCAACTGGCACCGCTCAAGGTGGCTACCTGGGGGCCGCTGTTTCGCTATGAACGGCCGCAAAAGGGCCGGTTCCGGCAGTTCCACCAACTCGATGCCGAAGTGATCGGCGCGGCGGAGCCGGCGGCGGACGTGGAAGTGATCGCGCTGGCGCAGCAGCTGCTGAACGAGCTGGGCGTGGCGGGGGATGTGGTGTTGCAGCTGAATACGCTGGGGGATGCGGCGACGCGGAGCGCGTGGCGCGAGGCGCTGGTGGCGCATTTTTCGTCACATCGGGATGTGTTGAGCCCGGAGAGCCTGGAGCGGCTGGTCAAGAACCCGCTGCGTATCCTCGATTCCAAGGCTGAGTCCGACCGCGCGCTGGTCGCCGATGCGCCGCGTATCGATGCGTTTATGACGAGCGAGGCGGGGGCGTTTTTCGAGGCGGTGCAAAAGGGCTTGCAAGCATCGGGGGTGAATTTCGTGCGGGCGGAATCGCTGGTGCGGGGTTTTGATTATTACCGGCATACGGCGTTCGAGTTCGTGACGAAGGCGTTGGGGGCGCAGGGGACGGTGATCGGCGGCGGCCGTTATGATGGGTTGATTGGGGCGATGGGGGGCCCGGAGACGGCGGCGGTGGGCTGGGCCGGGGGGATTGAGCGGTTGGCGATGTTGGTGGCGCCTAAGGAGAGGCCGCAGCCCATATTTGCTGTCGTCGCGGATTCAGAAACTGCGGGAGCTGACGCTGCCTACGTAACCCGGAAGCTTCGAGCACAAGGTTTTGAAGTGCGAAATGCATTTGCCGGCAAGCCAAAGCGGCAAGCCGAGAGGGCGCATAAAGTAGGCGTGGATGCTATCGTCTTTGTCAGGGATGCAAACCACGGATCAGACCGCATCAACGTTTCGGCTATTCGCGAGTCCGTATTTTCCCCAAGTGATCTTGACTTGACGGTGTTGTCCGCGTTGCCGACCGTTTGGGAATTGGATGGCGACATCTATGATCCCGAGCCATGATGGCCATTCGCAATTGGAATGCGTCCGCGCTCGCCAAGTCCCCCTCTCCCGGGCCGGCTGCGCCGTCTCTCGACCTCTCCCCGGCGGGGCGAGGTAGATGATCATCTCCCCCGAACGCATCGCGCAGATTGAGCGGCGGCATGCGGATTTGGCCGCGCAAATGGGCAATCCTTCGCTTGCCGCCGATAAATTCGTCCAGCTGTCCAAGGATTATGCCGAGTTGACGCCTGTCGTTGAAGCGGCGGCGGCGTTGCGGGTGTTGCGGGACGAGGCGGAGGGGTTGCGTTCCATTCCCGCCAACGACGAAATGTATGAGATAGCGCAGGAGGAATTGGCCGCCATTGCCGAGGCGTTGCCCGCTGCCGAACGCGCGATGGCGCTGAAGCTGCTGCCGACCGACAAGGCCGATGCCAAGCCGGCGATGCTCGAAATTCGCGCCGGGACTGGCGGTGACGAGGCGGCGCTATTCGCCGGCGATCTGTACCGGATGTACGAGCGTTATGCGGCCACCAGGAATTGGCGGGTCGAGCTGGTGTCGGCGTCGGCGGGGGAAATGGGCGGGTTCAAGGAGATCATCGCCAGCGTGACGGGCGAGAGCGTGTTCGCGCGGCTGAAGTTCGAGAGCGGCGTCCACCGCGTGCAGCGTGTGCCCGCCACCGAAACGCAGGGGCGGATTCACACGTCGGCGGCGACCGTCGCGGTGTTGCCCGAAGCCGAGGAAGTCGATGTGCAGATCGAGGACAAGGATTTGCGCATCGACGTGTTCCGCTCGTCGGGGCCGGGGGGGCAATCGGTCAACACGACCGACAGTGCGGTGCGGATCACGCATCTGCCGTCGGGACTGGTGGTGCAGCAGCAGGATGAAAAGTCCCAGCACAAGAACAAGGCCAAGGCGATGAAGGTGCTGCGATCACGCCTGTATGACCTCGAGCGATCGAAGGTCGATTCGGCGCGGTCGGCGGATCGCAAGGCGATGGTCGGATCGGGGGACCGGTCGGAACGGATTCGGACGTATAATTACCCGCAAGGGCGCGTGACCGACCATCGTATCAACCTGACGCTGCACCGTTTGCCGGAGATTCTGGAAGGCGCGATGGAGGAGCTGATCTCGGCGCTGATCTCCGAGGATGAGGCGGCGCGGCTGGCGGAGCTGGGGTGACGACGGCGGAGCCGCTGGAGTGAAAGCCGCGGAGGCGCTACGCGCGGCGGCAAGGCGGATCGACCGCTTCGATGCCGAGGTGCTGCTGGCGCATACGCTCGGGGTGTCGCGGGGGGCGTTGCTGCTCGATAGCGGGC
>JAYUUE010000163.1:0-4647 GCA_043754785.1 Polymorphobacter sp.
TCAGGGCCGCGCCGAGAAGCCGGCGGCGCGTTCAATTGCCAGCCCGGCATCGAGCACGCCAGCCTCGTCAAGTGGCCGCCCGATGATCTGCAACCCCAGCGGCAGGCCATCGACTGACAGGCCGGCCGGCACCGACATGGCGGGCAGGCCCGCGAGCGAAGCGGGAACGGTGAAGACGTCGTTCAGATACATCGCCAGCGGATCCGCCTTGTCACCAAAGGCGAAGGCAGCGCTGGGCGCCGTCGGCGTCAATAGCAGGTCGCACACCTCCCAGGCCTTTTCGAAATCCTGGGCGATCAGTGTCCGGACCTTTTGTGCCTGGGTGTAATAGGCATCGTAAAAGCCCGCTGACAGCACATAGGTGCCGATCATGATGCGGCGCTGCACCTCCGGCCCAAAGCCGGCAGCGCGAGTGGCGGAATACATGTCGGCAAGGTTGCCGCCCGGCGGCGTGACGCGCAGGCCATAGCGCACGCCGTCATAACGAGCGAGGTTGGAAGACGCCTCGGCCGGCGCGATGATGTAATACACCGGCAATGCGAATCGCGTGTGCGGCAGCGACACATCGACGATGGTGGCGCCTGCCGCCTTCAGCCACTCCAGCCCCTGGTCCCACAGTTTCTGGATCGTGGCGTCCATGCCGTCGAGGCGATATTCCTTCGGCACGCCGATCCGCTTGCCGCGCAGATCGCCGGTAAGTCCTGCGGCGAAATCCGGCACTTCGATGTTGAGGCTGGTCGAATCCTTGGCATCATAGCCGCACATGCTGGTCAACAGCAGCGCGCAATCCTCGACAGTGCGCGCCATCGGCCCGGCCTGGTCGAGCGACGAGGCAAAAGCGACAACGCCCCAGCGCGAGCATCGGCCATAGGTCGGCTTGATCCCCGAAATGCCGACAAAGCTTGCCGGCTGGCGGATCGAGCCGCCGGTATCGGTGCCGGTGGCGCCGGCGACGATCCGCGCCGCCACTGCCGCTGCCGAACCGCCCGACGAGCCGCCGGGGACAAGTTCGCGGTTGCTGCCGACCGCCTTCCACGGCGAGATGACGCTGCCATAGGCGCTGGTTTCGTTCGACGAGCCCATGGCGAATTCGTCCATGTTCAATTTGCCGAGCATCACCGCGCCATCGGCGAGCAGTTTGCCCGAGACGGTCGATTCATACTGCGGGATGAAGCCTTGCAGGATTTTCGACCCCGCCGTCGTCTGCACGCCCTTGGTGCAGAACAGGTCCTTGATGCCGAGCGGGATGCCGGTCAGCGGCTTTGCGTCGCCTTTTGCCAGCGCCGCATCGGCTGCCGCTGCCTGTGTCCTGGCGATTTCTGGCGTTTCGACGATGAAGGCGTTGAGCCCGCGCGCCGCAGCCATCGCCGTCAAATGCGCTTCGGTCAGTTCGGCGGCCGAAAAGTCGCGGCTTCCCATCCCGGCCTTCATCCCGGCGATCGTCAGGTCGGTCAGGCTCATTCGATCACCTTGGGCACCGCGAAAAAGCCGCTTGTCGCATCGGGGGCATTGGCCAGTACCGCCGCCTGCACATCGCCATCTGTCACCGCATCGACGCGCCAGGCGAGATGGTTGGGGATCACTGCCGTCATCGGCGCCACGCCCGTGGTATCGACTTCGCCGAGCTGTTCGATCCAGCCAAGAATCGTCGACAATTCTCCAGCCAGCGGCTGGACCTGCGCATCAGATATGCCGATCCGCGCCAGACGGGCGATCTTTCTTACGGTTTCGGCGTCAACGGACATCTACAGCCTTTTGGATATGCCATGCTGCGTCGCAGCTAGCACGCCGGCCCCCACTGGCTCAACACCTTCCCCCGGCGAATTGCTTGGGTTAGCGTGGACCCCATGAAAATCAGCGCCCTGCTCGCCGCCCTCATTGCCTTCATTGCCGCCCCCGCGCTGGCTTGGCCCGTCACCGAGGCCGATGCCATCATTCACGGCTTTCGCTTCCAGACCGGCGAAACCCTCGACATCACACAGCATTATCGCACGCTTGGCACGCCGCAGCGCGACAGCACGGGCGGCATCACCAACGCCATCATGGTGCTGCACGGCACCGGCGGCGCCGGCGCACAATTCCTGCGGCCACAGTTTGCCGATGAACTTTTCGGCCCGGGCCAGCCGCTCGATATCAGCCGTTATTTCATCATCCTGCCCGATGCCATCGGCCATGGCGGCTCATCGAAACCCAGCGACGGTCTGCGCATGGCGTTTCCGAAATATGATTATCAAGACATGGTGGGCGCCCAGCACGCGTTGCTGACCAGGACGCTGAAGATCAAGCGGCTGCGGCTGCTGATGGGCACCTCGATGGGCTGCATGATGGATTTCGTCTGGGGCACCACCTACCCCGGCTTTGCCCGCGCCGTCATGCCGACCGCGTGCCAGGCAGTTGAACTTGCGGGGCGCAACCGCATGTGGCGGCAGATGAGCATCGACGCGATCAAGGCCGATCCGGCGTGGATGGGCGGCAATTACACGGTGCCGCCACTGCTCGGCCTGCGCGCCGCCGCCGTCCTCAACGTCATCGCCGGCTCGGCGCCGGTGCGCCAGCAGGCGGATTATCCGACCCGCGCCGCCGCCGAAGCCGCGTTGAAGGGCATGGTCGAGGCCGCCGTCGCCGACACCGATGCCAATGACGCGATCTACCGGCTCGATGCGTCGCGCAACTATAATCCATCGGCGCTGCTTGGGCGAATCACCGTGCCGGTGACCTGGATCAACAGCGCCGATGATTTCATCAACCCGCCAGGGCTGCATCTGACCGAAGCCGAGGCCGCCAAAATGCCCAATGCGAAGTTTGTGCTGATCCCCGAAACGGCCGATAGCCATGGCCACAGCACCCATACATGGGCAAAATTCTGGACGTCCGAGCTGGTGAATTTGCTGGCACGGTCGCAGTCGCGCTAGCCCAAAGGTCACGAAAGTCACCCCGAATGCGGTTTTTTGCGGTCGGCCCTTCGGGGGTTGAAGTTGATAGTGGATGGAGTCGGCTCAGGTGATCAAACCCGCGGCCGTTGGATGGTCGTCCTGGCAATGTTAAAGAGCGGCGTAAATAGCTGCATATCCTATTTGGTGATAAACTGCAACTGGAATGACACGGCGACAGCGGGTTGTCCGGGCCGCTATGTCGGCGGCGGCGACCGCGTTTCCCAGCCGCCGCCCAGCGCCTTGAACACGGCGATCTGCGCCGTGGTCAGTGCGGCATCGCTGCTCGCCAGGCTGGCGTCGGCTGTCGCCAAAGTGCGTTCAGCGTCGAGGACGGTGAGGAAATTTTCCGCCCCCGCCGCACAGCGCAGCCGCACGATGCGCGCCGCCTCGCCGCTCTGGTCGCGCGCGGCGCGCAGCGCGGTGTTGCGATCGATGCTGGCGCTGTAGTCCGACAGCGCGGTTTCGGTGTCCTGCAGCGCCGCCCGCACGGTGCCATCGAAGGTCGCCATCGCCTCCTCGGCGCTCGCCTTGGCCCGGGCGATGCGCGCCCGCGCGACGAGGATGTTGGGAAAGCTCCAGCTGATTAACGGCCCGATGCTGAAGCCGAAGCCGCTGCTGCTGAACACCGCACCCGGTGTCGTCCCCGACCGCTGACCGCGCCGCCAAGGCTGATCTTGGGATAGAGGTCGGCGATGGCGACGCCGATGCGCGCCGTGGCGGCGGCAAGCTGACGATCGGCGCGGCGGACATCTGGGCGGCGCTTGAGCAGCGCCGCACCGTCGCCGACCGGCAGCGGCTGTTTCAACAGCGGCGGTGCGCTGCACGCTGCGGCGCGCGGGTCGATTTCGGTCGGCGGTTTGCCGGTCAGCACCGCGAGCCGGAACAGCGCGCTGCGGCGGTTGGCAGCGAAGCCCGGCAGGCTGGCGCGCGTCGTTTCGAGTTGCGACCGCGCCTGCGCTGCCCCTAGCGGCGAATCGCGGCCGGCGGCGACGCGGCGTTCGGTCAGCGCGAAGCTGTCGGTCTGGATCTGCAACGACCGCTGCGCCACCGCCAATTGGCGGGCTCCCGAACAGGCATCGGCATAGGCCCGCGCGGTTTCCGCCGCCACGCTGATCGCCACCGTGTCGCGCTGCGCCGCTTCGATGCTGCGACCGACACGTCCATAAAGGTCGATCTCTTAGCTGGCGTCAAAGCCCAGTCGGTAGAACTCGCTGCGGAACGGCACCGGGCCGTTGATCGTCGAGACGCTTTGCTGCGCCTCCGACGCGCTGCCGCTTATCGTCGTTGTCGGCAGGCGCGCGGCGCCGCTTTCAGCGAGCACGGCGCGCGCCCGGCGCAGGTTGGCGGTCGCCACCCGAAGGTTGGTATTGGCGGCAAAGGCCTGCGCGATCAGATCATCGAGCACCGGATCGTCGTACAGCCGTCACCAGGCATCGGGCGCGGTGGCCGTCGATGCAGCCGGCGTTGGCGTGAAGCCTGCGGACGCCGCCGGCGGGGTGTCGGCCGGGTGAAAATCCGGACCGGTGGCGCAGGCCGATAAAAGAAGTAGCGGCAGCAGGCGGCGAATCATACGCCTGCCTCTGGCACTGGCGCCGGTGCAGCGACACGGTTGCGGCCGCGCACCCGCGCCAGCTTCGCCGCCGCCCAACTGGCAATGACGTAGAAAACCGGAGTGAACAGCAAGCCGAAGATCGTCACGCCGATCATCCCAAAA
>JAYUUE010000164.1:0-4631 GCA_043754785.1 Polymorphobacter sp.
GCGGCGATGCTGCCGGCGCGGATCGAATCCGCCCCAAGGTCCGGCCCGACCGTCCGCTCCTCGACGACCTTCAGGTCGACTGCCAGCTTGCCTGCGCGCAGCAGGATGGCGAATTCATTCGCCGCCTGCATCGTATAGTTGCCGGTAATAACGCCCGAGCCGCCCAGAATCGGTTCGTTGATCACCGGCGTCGAAATCACCTTGTTGTCGAGGATGATTGCGAACGGCTTGCCGCCGTTTTCCTGCGTCACCTGGGCAAATCGCCGGCCACCCGTCGAATCGAAGCGGAAGCTCACCGCCGGCCGGCCATTTTGGTCCTGCGTCACCTGCGCGTCGACGAGCTGGTCGCCGGTCAGGATCGCGCGGCGCTTGACGACCACCGGCGTACCCTCGGTCGTCGCCAAGATTTGGCTGCCCGGCGGCGCGCGCCCCTGTGCCACTTCGGCCGTGTCGGCCGAAATATCGACGAGCTTGAACTCGAGCTTGGCCGTTTTGCCGAGCAGCGCCTTCAGCGCCTGCGGGTCCTGCAACCCCGGCACCTGCACGACGATGCGATTGGCGCCCTGCCGCACGATCGTCGGTTCGCGCGTGCCGAGCTCGTCGATGCGCTTGCGAATGACTTCGACCGTCTGCGCCATGGCATTGTCGATCGACAACGCGACACCGGCATCGGTTTCGGTCAGCACGACCCGGTTGCCGGCCTCCACCGTCACTCCGACGTCGCGGGCGCCTGACAACCCCGAAAGCGGCCGGGTAACAGTCTTCAACGTCTCCACCGCCGCATCGACGCGCGCCGGATCGGTGATGACCAGGCTCAACCGCCCGCCGGCCGTCGAAATGTCGGTAAACGCAATCGCCCCGCCATCGGCCTGGCGCAATTCGGAGCGCACCGTCTCTTCAAGACTCTCCAGCTTGGTCTTGCGGACATCATCGGTGCTGGCTTCCAGCATCAGATGCGAACCGCCGCGCAGATCGAGCCCGAGGCTCAGCTGCTTTGACGGCATGAACGACGGCAGGCTGGCCGCCTGTTCGGCAGTCAGGAAATTGGGAAAGGCGAACAGAAAGCCCAGGAAGATCGTGATACCGATCGACCAGACTTTCCACGGCGGAAAATCGAGCACGCGCGCTTCAACCCTTGCCGTCGTTGGCGGCCACCGGCGCGGCGCGGTCCCGCACGTCGGACAATGTGCCCTTCAGCACGCGCAACTTGATGTTCGGCGCGACTTCGACCTCGATCTCGCCGTCTTCGACCTTGGTGACCTTGCCGATGATACCGCCGCCGGTGACGACATTGTCGCCCTTTTTCACCGCGTCGATCATGGCGCGGTGCGCTTTGGCGCGCTGCTGTTGCGGCCGGATCATCAGGAAATAGAATATCGCGAAGATGGCGATATACGGCACAAAGGCGAGCAGGCTGGCGGTGGCGCCGCCCGGGCCGGCAGCGGCGGCTTGCGCGTAGGCCGGGGATGCAAACATGAAACAGGCTTTCTCACAGGCTTGGGCCAAGGCGTCCGAACTGGACGATGGCGCGCTCTAGCTTGTCGAAGCCACAGGCGCAACGTTGCTATCGTCTCGGCTCCGCTGAACACTTGCCTGACTCCCGCACCCCGCTGCGAAAACGGCGACTCGGCGCCCGCCCGGCAGGGGTGGGAGGTTGCGCTCCCCGCCCACCCGTCCACGACCTGCTTCAATCCCGCCGCGTTCGCCCCTAAGCTTGGCAAATGACCGACCCCCTGCTCCGTATCGCCGCCGCCCTTGAACGCCTGTCACCCCCACCGGTCACGGCCGACCCAGCCACCGGCGACTGGTTCATCTTCAACGCCGCCGGCCTTGCCACCGTGCCGCCGCCGCGCACCACGCCGCTGGCGCTTTACGCCGGCGTCGATTCCCAAAAGGCCCAGCTTGCCGAAAATGCCCGCCGCCACGCGGCCGGTTTGCCGGCCCATGACGTCTTGCTGTGGGGCGCGCGCGGCATGGGCAAAAGCTCGCTGGTCCGCGCCGTCCACGCCGGGCTGGTCGCCGCCGGCGCCGATGCGGCGCTCGTCCAGCTCGGGCAGCCTGACCTGCAGCACCTGCCGCAGCTGTTCAGTCGCCTCGCCGCCACCCCGCGCCGCTTCACGGTGTTTCTCGATGACCTGTCGTTTGAAGGCGATGAAGGCGCCGTCCACGCGCTGCGCTCCCTGCTCGATGGCGGGGTCATGGCACGCCCCGATCATGTCCGGCTGGTGGTGACATCGAACCGCCGCAACCTGGTGCCGCGCAACACCGTTGACGACGCCGCCACCAACCCGCGCGACGCCGCCGATGACCAACTGGCCCTCGCCGATCGTTTCGGGCTGCGGCTAGGCTTCCACGCCTGTGATCAGGCCGAATTCTTGCAGATGTGCGCCAACTATGCCGGCGCGCATGGCTTGGCGTTCAACCCGGGCGCTGCGCTGTCCTGGGCCACCGGGCGCGGGGCGCGATCCGGTCGCGTTGCCTGGCAATTTACCGTCGAAACCGCGGGTGCCGCCGGTATGTCACTGTAGAATCGCGCTCGACAAGCGCGCCGTCCGACGACAGACTGCGACATTGACGTGGTGAGGGACCGGAAACGATCACGATATCAGCAATATCCTCGCACCGTCTCGGCATTACCGTCATGGCGCTGATCGCGAGCTTGATCGCCAGCCTGATGGCCGCTTCGCCCGCCAGCGCCCAATATGGCGGCGCGGCCAGCAATCGCATCAGATGCGAATCGTGGCAGTTTCGCTCGGCCCAATGCGCGGTGCCGGGTATCGTCGATGCCTCGCTGTCCAACGTCATCGCCGGCGATTGCAGGCCCGGCAACTGGGGCTGGGATCGCAACGGTGTTTTCGTCAACAACGGCTGCCGCGCCGTCTTCGATGTCGTGACACGCGGCAACGGCAACCCAGGCGGCGGCTTTCCCGGCAGTGGCGGCTTTCCCGGGGCCGGCGGTTTTCCCGGCGGCGGCCAGATCGTCCGCTGCGAAAGCTGGCAGTTCCGGCCGGCGCGCTGCGCCATGAACACCCGCGGCGGTGCGCATATCCAGCGCGTCATCGCTGGGGATTGCCGTCAGGGCAATTGGGGCTTCGATCGCAATGGCGTCTGGGTGGTCAACGGCTGCCGCGCCGATTTCATCGCCGGAAATGGCGGTGGAAATGGTGGGGGATGGGGCGGCGGCGGCAATCCCGGCGTGCAGATCATCGACTGCAACAGCATCAACTATCGCCCGGCGCGTTGCCCCGCACTGATCCGCTCGGGCGTGCAGATCGACCGCGTTCTCGGCGGCGAATGCATCCAGAATCGCAGCTGGGGTTTTGATGGCGGCGCCATATGGGTCAACAGCGGCTGCCGAGCCCGCTTCCGGGTGTTTTGAGCGAAACGTTCTCAAAGGTCATCATCGATGCGTAAATGCCCCAATATCATGGCAGCGTTGGCGCTCGCGGCGGCACAGGTTTCCGCCATCGCACCCGCGCTGGCACAAGGCGTCCCGCAAGCGCCGAGCGACAAGATGGCCGGTCCGCAAATCTATCCGCCGGTTATCCGGCCCACGCCGCAGCCCATCCGACCGGGTCCATATCCTGTCCAACCAAGCCCCTCTTCGGTTCGTCCCGGCCCCGGCAATGGCAATAATTGGGGCGGCGGGCTCCCCGGTGGCAATCACGGTGGCAATCACGGCGGCAGCTGAAGCGGCGCCGTCATCCGCTGCGAATCGCTGGGCTTTCGTTACCATGAATGTCGTGCGGGTACGCGCGGCGGCGTTCGCCTCGTCCGCGTGCGCGGCGGCAGCTGCAATCACGGTCGAAGCTGGGGCTATCAACCCAATTTCATCTGGGTCAATCATGGCTGCCGCGCGGATTTCCAAACTCGCAACGGCTATTATACCGGCAACAATGGCGGCGGCGGCCCTTCGGCGGGCACCATCATCGGCGGCGTTGCGGTTGCGGCGGGACTGGCGGCGCTGCTGTCCAGCGGCAACCGGGCCTCACCGCAAAGCCAAACCGACAACCCGGCCCCACCGTTGCCCCGGCAACCCTTTGTGCCACCGGCGGGCTCCACCGGTGCCCCGGCGCGCATCACCGCCAATATCGGCGGTGTGACGCCATCGGCGCGCCCGTCGCTCAACACCTGCCTTACCGAGGCCGCACGCCAGATCGGCGCCACCGGCGGCACGGACATCCGGCTCGACCGCCTTGATGACATCGAGGCGGGCAATGGCGGCTATCGCTTTCGCTTCCAGCTGATCGGGGTGTATCCCGACGAAAACCGTAACATCCCGGTTTTCTGCCGCGCCACGCCGACCAAATTGGTTGAACTGACCTTTGGCTGAAAGTCGGCAATAGCGCCGCAGGCCGGATGCACAGTTGCTGCACCCGGCCTGCCGCCGCTATGACAGGGACGAGTTCGGTGCAAAGGCGTATCAATGGCGATCGTTCGTGGTTTCTGGCACGTGCTGGTCGGGGTCAAGGACCTGCTGGTCCTGATCCTGCTGCTGCTGTTCTTCATCGGCCTGTGGTCGGTGCTCAGCAACCGCGCCCCGCTCAGCGTGCCCGGCGGCGCGGCGCTGGTGCTCAACATCGATGGCGCCATCGTCGACCAGGCCGCCGAACAATCGCCGTTGCAGATGC
>JAYUUE010000165.1:0-4625 GCA_043754785.1 Polymorphobacter sp.
ACGCCAGCAACAACGCCGCTCCCGACATCAGGATCGGCCATGGCGACGGGTTCAGGATGTGGAAATCGTGCGTCTTGCCGGCGGCCATGTGGCTTCAGCCCCTATTGCGTGAGGTATTTGCTATTGCGGCGCTTACCGGCTTTGGCGCGGGCGTGTCCACCGGGAAGAACGTATAGCTGAGAGTGATCTCGTCGATTTTGCTGGCATCCGGGTCGTTAAGGATTGCCGGATCGATGAAATAGGTCACCGGCATCTGCGCCGTTTCGCCCGCCGCCAGCGTCTGTTCGGTGAAGCAGAAGCAGTCGATCTTGCGAAAATAAGCGCCAGCGACATCGGGTGAGACGTTGAAGATGGCACGACCCGTCGTCGCCGTACCGGCAAGATTGGTTGCGGCGAAATAGGCCATGCGCTTTTCGCCGATCTTGATTTTCGTTTCGCGATCCCGCGGCGCGAACGTCCACGCCATGCCCGGCGCAATGTTCGAATCAAAACGAACTTTGATGGTGCGACCGCCCAGGGCGCGGAGCGTATCAGTGCCCGGAAGCGCCGACGCTTCGGCGCGGCCGGTGGTGCCGCCAAAACCTGTCGCCTGGCAGAACAACCGGTACAGCGGCACACTGGCGTAAGCGAGGCCGATCATCGCCACCGCCAGCAGCGCCGCCAGCACGCCGGTGCGGCGCTTGGCGCGAGCGAGCGAGAGGTCACTCATGGTGCCACGGTCGCGGTCGAGGACACCGCCGACGCCGCGGGCCCGTCAGACATCTTGACGATGGTGATACCAAAGAACAGCGCGACCAACAGCCCGAGCACCAACCCAAGCGCGATGTTGCGCGATCGCCGCCTCGCGGCAAAGGCAGCGCGTTCGGCCGGTGTCCAGCTGGCGGTGGTGTCCTGCATCACGCGAGCAGCAGCCGGTCGGCAACGAGCGCTCCGAACAGGAACGCCAGATAGAGGAGGCTGAACTTGAACAGCTGCTTTTCGGCGGTCATGTCCTTGGCGACTTCGGCGCGACTGCGCGAAACCTTGACCGCCATGGCGAGGAACAGCACGCCAAGGGTGATCGCCGTGCCGCCATAGACCCAGCCGGCCAGCCCGAGCACCGCCGGGGCAATCGACACCGGCATCAGCAGCGCCGAATAGACCAGTATCTGCTTGCGGGTGTGCGCCAGACCATGGGTCACGGGCAGCATCGGCACCCCGGCCTTGGAATAATCGGCCTCCATGAATAGCGCCAGCGCCCAGAAATGCGGCGGCGTCCATAAAAAGATGATGGCGAACAACAGCCACGGCAGCAGCGATGTGTCGCCCGTCACCGCCGCCCAGCCGACGATGACCGGAAACGCCCCGGCTGCACCGCCGATGACGATGTTCTGCGGCGTCCGGCGCTTCAGCCAGACGGTGTAAACGATGACATAGAACAGGATCGATACCGTCAGCCAAACCGCTGCCACCCAGTTGACCGCGACGCCGATGATGGCGACCGAACCGACGCCCAGCGCGACGGCGAACGACAGCGCCTCGAACGGCGCCATCCGGCCGGACGGGAGCGGACGGCTGGCGGTGCGCTTCATCAGCGCATCGATATCGGCCTCATACCATTGGTTGAGCGCGCCGGCTGCACCCGCCGCAACGGCGATGCACAAGATGGCGACAAAGCCGAGGAACGGGTGGATATGCCCCGGCGCCGCTATCATCGCGCACGCGGCGGTGAACACCACGAGCGTCATGACCCGCGGCTTCAACAGCGCGAAATAATCGCGCCATTCCGCAAACGCCGTGACCGGCGCTGCCGCTGAGGAGGATAACGGGTTGGTCATCTCTTCACTTCTGCTCCCCTCCCGCAGACGGGAGGGGGGTCACTTACTTGATGATCGGCAGCGTTTCGAACTGGTGGAACGGCGGCGGCGACGACAAGGTCCATTCGAGCGTCGTTGCGCCTTCACCCCAGTAATTGTCGGCGACGCGCTTCTTGCTGGCGAAGCTGACGATCAGGTTGACGAAGAAGATCAGCATGCCGACGGCCATGATCGCATAACCGATGCTCGCCATATTGTTGTAATAGGTGAACTGGCTCGGATAATCGGGAACGCGGCGCGGCATGCCCTGCTGCCCGAGAAAGTGCATCGGGAAAAACATCACGTTCACACCGATGAAGAACACCCAGAAGTGCAACTTGCCGAGAAACTCGTTGTAGGGCTTGCCGGTCATCTTGCCGAACCAATAATAGAAGCCGGCAAAGATCGCGAACACCGCGCCCAGCGACAACACATAATGAAAATGCGCCACGACATAATAGCTGTTGTGGAAATAGGTATCGAGACCGGCATTCGAAAGCATGACACCGGTCACACCGCCCAGCGTGAACATGAAGATGAAGCCGATCGCCCACAGCATTGGCGTTTCAAAGCTGAGCGAGCCGCCCCACATCGTCGCAATCCACGAAAATATCTTGATGCCGGTCGGCACCGCGATGATCATCGTTGCCGCAGTGAAATACATCTTGGTGTTCACATCGAGCCCCGAGGTGAACATGTGGTGCGCCCACACCAGAAAGCCGATGAAGCCAATGGCGACCATCGCATAGGCCATGCCGAGATAGCCGAACACCGGCTTCTTCGAGAAGGTGCTGATGATTTGCGAGATCATGCCGAAGCCGGGCAAGATCAGGATGTAGACTTCGGGATGGCCAAAGAACCAGAAAAGGTGCTGATACAGCAGCGGATCGCCGCCGCCATCGGCCGTGAAGAAATGCGTGCCGAAGTTGCGATCGGTCAGCAACATCGTGATGGCGCCCGCCAGAACCGGCAGCGACAGCAGCAGCAAGAACGCGGTGACCAGCACCGACCAGACGAACAGCGGCATCTTGTGCAGGGTCATCCCCGGCGCGCGCATGTTGAGGATTGTGGTGATGAAGTTGATGGCGCCCAGGATCGAAGAGGCGCCGGCCAGATGCAGCGACAGGATTGCCATGTCCACAGCAGGCCCCGGATGCCCCGAAGCCGAGAGCGGCGCATAGAGCGTCCACCCCGTGCCGACACCGTTGAACCCCGCCGGCCCTTCGACAAACATCGATCCGACGAGCAGCGCGAACGACGGCACCAGCAGCCAGAACGACACATTGTTCATCCGCGGAAAGGCCATGTCCGGCGCCCCGATCATGATCGGCACGAACCAGTTGCCAAAGCCGCCGATCATCGCCGGCATGACGGTGAAGAACACCATGATCAAGCCGTGCGCGGTGATGAAAACGTTCCAGAGGTGATAGGATTTATCGAGATTGCCTTGCGTGAACCAGGTCAGATACTGGATTCCCTGCGCCGCCAGCTCCAACCGCATGATCCCCGAAATCGCGCCGCCGATGGTGCCGGCAATGATCGCAAAGATCAGGTAGAGCGTGCCAATGTCCTTATGGTTGGTCGAAAACAACCAGCGCTGGGCAAAGCTCAGCGTCGGGTGGTCGTGGTCGTCATGAGCATGGTCGGCGTGGCCAACAAGCGAACTGGGGGTTGCCATGGATCGGGTCCCTTATCAGGCGGCAGGCGCAGCGGCGGACGCTGCAACGGGCATTGAGGCGGGCATTGAGGCGGGCATTGCGGCGGGCATTGCGGCGGGCGCCGTTACAGCAGCAACCGCAGCAGCAGGCGCCGCGGCGGTCGGCGGCGTGATGCCGTTTTCCTTCTGCTTGGCGGCGATCCATTCGGCAAAGCGCTCCTTCGAAACGACTTCGACCGCAATCGGCATGAAGCCGTGCTTGGTGCCGCAGAGCTGGAAACACTGGCCGTAGTAGACGCCGGGCCGGGCGACCTTGAACCAGGTTTCGTTGATCCGGCCGGGCACGGCATCCATCTGCACCCAGAAACTGGGCACCATGAAGGCGTGGATGACATCGGCTGCCGTGGTCAGCACGCGCACCGTGGCACCGGCCGGCAGCACGATCCGGTTGTCGACATCAAGCAGGTTCGGCGAACCACGCTTGGCCGCTTCGGCCTCGGTCAGCATCACCGAATCAAAGCTGAAACCGCCCTGATCGGGATATTCATATTCCCAATACCATTGATGGCCGGTCGCCTTGATGGTGATGTCGGCCTTGGGCGGGCTATACTGGTTGGCGAGCAGCCGGAACGACGGCACCGCGATCCAAACGAGGATCAGCACCGGGACAAGTGTCCACACCACTTCGATCACCGTGTTGTGGCTGGTTCTCGACGCCACCGGATTGGCGGCGCGGCGGTACCGGATGACGGTTACCCCAAGCAGGATCATCACGAAGATGGTGACGATGATCATCACCGGGTTGAGCACATTGTGCACCAGCGACTGGGCTTCGACGCCGATCGGCGTAAACGGTGTCTGCAACTCGATCCCACGATCATAGGGCTGGCCAATGCCGGCTTCGGTGGCAACGAACTCCGGCGCCGCAGCCGGCAGTGCCGTGGTCGTGACCACAGGCACCGGGGCAGCGACCGGCGCATCGCTTTGCGCCAGCACCGGCATCGCAGCCAGTGTCATCAGCAACGGCAGAAACAGGCGCGATAATAAGCGCATCATGGCCCCATGACAAAAACAGGCCGGCGGACCCCGGCACACAATGCGTCCCCTATGACGCGGCGCAGCGCAAGGGGCAA
>JAYUUE010000166.1:0-4575 GCA_043754785.1 Polymorphobacter sp.
TACGGCCAGGGCTGGTCCGCACCCCGCGTGGCCTCCGGGCCTTGGATTGCCGTCGAGTGCCGAATTGTCGGTGAACATCACATCAAGCTGGTGCTATCCGGCCCCGACGGCGCCCGCTGCAAGGCCATCGCCTTCCGCCACGCCGACACGGCGCTCGGCGCGGCGCTGATGGGTGCGCGCGGCAAAGCTTTCTATATCGCCGGACGCGTCAAGCGCGACGACTGGAAAAGCGAGCCCAGCGCTGAAATCGAAATCGACGACATCGCCTGGGCCTAGGGTGAGGCACAACCGCCGATTGGTCCCCCTGCCGCTGTGGCAATTATGGCCGCTTTGCACAGCGGGGGTTGACGCGGACCCCGGCGGACCTTAGCAGCCCCTCTCCGCCGGTCCCTTCGTCTAGCGGTCTAGGACGTCGCCCTTTCACGGCGAAAACACGGGTTCGATTCCCGTAGGGATCACCAACCCCATCGTGCACGATGGGGTGCTGATAAACGAAGGCAGGTAGCCCTTTGTAAGGCTCGCGGTGGTCCATGATGATGGTCCATATGAACCGCAAAATGACCGCCGACATCATGGGGCTTAACGTACCGCAGCACGTTGAACTGGTCATCGCGGAAACTCCGTACCCGGCGTGTCGTGGGCCAACCGGAAGGTCGTTGATCGCGGACCGTCATCGGCTCCTTGGGCACCATTAAGTTGCTCCAGCGCTACCAGGCCTTGAGGCAGCCAAGAGGGTCCTTGCCCTGCGATTCTGGCAGACCGGCTCGAACTTCCTTCGTGATGCTTCGAGCATGCCAATCGTTCCGCGAACCGTCCTGGCTCCACTCGACAATGGCAACGCCCCCGCCGCCTAGCACCTCAAGGGCCGTGCGGGTAACAGTTGCCACGCTTTCATCGCATGGTCGACGGCCTTGTTCAGGCCATGCCCGGCGGGCAGGACGTCTGGCTGATCGGCGAAAGGCGTACAACCGGAGAGCAGAAATATTAACCTGTAGAACCTGCCCGCCGACACCACGCTCAAGGCGCTTGCGGTCTCGAAATCAACCACTTAAAAGCAGAGACACCGCCTGATCGCGAAGCTGCAACGATGGCCCAAAGACCCCACCGCACCCGCTGTCAGCACTTTCGCGGAGCAGGCCGCGAGCGCCGCCCATGAGTCGGCTCTGGCACCGCAAAGAAAGCAATGTTATTCGAAGATAGGGCAAAATTTGCGCTCCGGCTGGCAAATCGAAAGACTAGTGGCCCCGACACACCAGGCTCGGGCCGCGTTCGGGCTCGCGAAAATTGACTTCAGTTTAAAGTGCAAAAGTATCTGTCGCGAGCGGGCCGCACCCGCCGCCAATTTCTGGCCAGAGGTTCGAAAATATGACGCGGGGCGATAAAGCACAGAATCATAAGTTACAGAACCGCAGCCGCTTGGCCCCCGAAGAGCGGATGACGCTGATCCTTGACCACACCGCGGAAATTGTATCCCGCGAGGGCATTTCTGCATTGTCGATGGATCGCATTGGTCGCGAGGCAGGTGTCAGCAAGTCGCTGGTCTATAACTATTTCCCCAGCATGACCGAGCTTTTGCGGCAATTGCTCCAGCGCGAGTGGCGGCGTCTTCGCCGCCTGCAGGCGCAGGCAGCCGAGCGCGCCCAAACGATCGAAGAGTTAGTTCGGTCTGTCACCCATGTCTATCTGGAGTACATCGATACGTGTGGCCTTTTGATCGAACGGTTGCAAGCGGAGCCATCGGTTTCAGGCATGCATGACCCGACTGAATATAGCCGCGATGCAGCAGTCAGCTATCTCGCCGAGATCTTGAGTGAGCATTTCCGCCTGCCTGCCGACGTTGCGAAAGCGGCCACCGATATAAGCTTCGGCCTGCCAGCGGCCGCCGGCGCCTATCTACTGCAACGACAAATGAGCCGCAAAGCGCTCGAAGATCTCACTGTCACGATGATTCTTGGCACTTTGAACGAATTGCAGCGCGAATATGCGAGCCGCCGCCAACCGATCAAGCGAAAGCAACCCGCCGACTGACAGGCCACATTCCGTAGGCGCCCGGCACGTAGTCGGGCCGTTCCCGGTCCCCGCCTGACGCTATTTGGCCAGCGTCCCTCCATCGACAGGCACCAGAGCGCCGGTCATGAACGATGCGGAATCACTAACGAGAAATGCCACGACTTCGGCCACTTCCTCAGGTGTGCCATAGCGGCCCATCGGTGTGCCTTGCGCCAGTAGTGGGCGAGCCGCCTCAGGATTATCGGGCGACATGCGGCGTTCGAGCTGGAACATCATCTCGGTTGCCGTGGGGCTTGGGCAAACCGCCAGTACCCTTACTCCGTGCGGCGCCATGGCGACCGCGGCGGCCTTGGTCATTCCGTTCACAGCGAACTTGCTGGCGGTATAGCCAAAAATGTTGCCGCCGCCGCCAAACCCGACAACCGATGAGGTGTTGACGATTACGCCCGATCGGTTCGCCATCATATGGCCGCCGACATGTTTGAGGCCGAGATAAACGCCCTTGACGTTGATCGCCATTATCCGATCGAATTCGTCCTCGGGATAATCGATCACATTGGCTATCGCGCCTGATATCCCGGCGTTGTTGAACAGGATGTCGACTTGCAGCCCCAAGGTCAAAGCAAGATTAATCGCCGCTTGCCAGTCCGCCGTGTTGACGACGTCTCCTGCAAGGCTGGCAACGCGCCCGGCAGCCAATGCGGCGCTGAAATCCGCATCGGAACGATCGAACGCAACGACGCTGGCCCCGCCGGCGCATAGTCGCTTGACGGCTGCCAGCCCGATTCCGCGGGCGCCGCCGGTGACAATGGCGACCCGGTTGGCAAGCCATTGATCAGTCATGGGACGCATCCTTTTGGACAGGCAGGATCGGGGGAAACGACAGAAAGTTCCGGATCAGGGCGGCGCAGCGTTCGGGTTCATCCCGGTGCGGAACATGGCCGGCGGCAGCAAGGTGTTCGACTCGGCAATCGTCGCAGGCCTGTGCGATGGCATCGGCCATGGCCGGGACGAACACGGTATCGAGGTCGCCCCAGATGACCAGTACCGGCGTTGATATCGCGCCGGGTGCGATAGTTGCGTTGGCGTTGGCCGGGATCGGCGCGCCGACCGCTGGCACATCGAAGGGCGCGGCGCGATACCAGGCCAGCATCGCCTGCCAGACGCCCGGCGCTGTCCAGCCGCGGCGATAGGCGGCGATGTCGGTTTCATCGAGCACGCCGCGCCGCAGTGGTTCACCCAGAAATCGCTCGATCAACGTTTCGACATTGCTTTCGGCATAGATTGCATCGGCGTCGGGCGATCGCAGACGGCTGAGATATTGTGATGCAGCGCGTTGCGCCGGGTCGTGCCAGATCATGTCCTGCAACACATCTGCTGGCGGGGCATTGATTGCCACCAGGCTCGCCAGCCTGTCGGGGTATTTCGCGGCAAAGGCAAAGGCGAGGACGCCACCCCAATCATGCCCGCACAGATGCACAAGCGGCAGACCCAGTGCATCGAGGAAACCCAGGACATCGCCGACCAGCAGATCGAGGCGATAATCGGCCAAGGCTTGCGGCCGCGTCGTTTGCCCATAACCGCGCAAGTCCGGCGCAATGACGCGAAAATTGACCGCAAGGCGATCCGCCAAGGGGCGCCAGGTGCCGGCATGGTCCGGAAAGCCATGCAGCATCACGAGCGGCGGGCCTTCGCCCTGTTCGAAATAGTGCATTTGCAGGCCGTTCGCGCCGGCCTGGCGGTTCTGCCGCGCCGGCGATGCCGCACGGGTCAGTGAGGCGGCGGGCGGCATCAGCTTCAATGCGGGTCCACAGGTGTTGGCGCCGGCGTTACCTCCGCGCGGCGATAGTCTGTGCGGGCGGCCTCAATCCTGCGGCCTTGCGGTTCAGCCATCAGGCCCGCGACGCTGATGCCGCCGGTACCGCCGCGCTGGAGCACAGCGAAGATATTGCCATCGGGATCACGCCCAAAAAAGGCCGATGTGCCAGCGAAATCATCGGGCGGTCCATGCAGTTCGACGCCTTGCGCAATCAGCCTGGCATGATCGGCAGCGACATCATCAGTTTCAAAGCACAGATAGTTCCAGCCCGGCGCGACGGCGTTGCGCCGGCTTGCCGGCGTTGTCGCAGGGTGCAGATATTGCCAAAATTCGAGCTCGGCGTTCGGCAGGCGAAGCCACGCGCCATGGAACCGCGCTTGGGAAAGCCCGCTAACCAGATCGAATTTGGCGCCGGGGCCGAAGCTGCCCCTCGCATGGATATCGACGCCCGTGAGCATGGCATAAAACCAGGTTAGGCGTTCGATATCGGGCGTGACCAGTGCGGTATGGGCGAACCATGGCCGCATGGCTGAGCCCGGCGCAGCGTCTGGGGCCCAGGGTGTTCCTTCCAGCTCGATCAGATTGCCTGCGGGGTCCCTGATATAAACATAACTGTTTCCGGTCCCCAGACCGGAAGGGCGCGCATGCGCACTGGCGCCGGCGCTCAGCAACGCGTCATACAGCTGGTCCGAAATCGCCGTCTGCAAACAGATATGGCGGATTCCGGCGGCATAAACGTCGCGGGC
>JAYUUE010000167.1:0-1541 GCA_043754785.1 Polymorphobacter sp.
TCGATAAGTTCGGTCGTGCATTTCCTCGGTACACATCCGGAATGGCAGGACCGCATCCGCGCCGAAATCACCGCCGTGAAAGCCAGGACCGGCGGTGAGTTGACCTATGAGACGCTGGGCGAACTTGAAACAATCGAGTTGGTCTTCAAGGAATCGCTCCGCCTTATTCCGCCGGTGCCGGGGATGCCGCGCCGCGCCTTGAAAGATTTCGTATTCATGAATCACACCATCCCGGCGGGTGCGCACGTCGGGATCAACCCGATGATGACGCATCGGCTGCCCGATGTCTGGCCCGACCCGGAACGCTTCGATCCGCTGCGCTTCACCGCCGAAAACAGCAAGGGCCGCCACAAATACGCTTGGGTGCCGTTCGGCGGCGGCGGCCACATGTGCCTTGGCCTGCACTTCGCCTATATGCAGGTCAAATCCTTCTTCTTCCATCTGCTCGCCGAAAACCGCATCGTGCTGTCCGACAGCTACAAGGGCGAATTCAGCATGTTCCCAATTCCCAAACCCAAGGACGGCCTGCCATTGCGGATCGAGCGCCTGTAGTGGGAGCCACAACCCGGCGTTGGCCCCGTCGCCTGTTGATCGGGCTGTCGGTCCTGGTTGCATTGCTCGGCGGCGGGTGGCTGGTGTTTCGAGTCGAAGACATTCCGGTAGCCAACCTGCGCGCCAAATATGGCAGTCCGGCTTCGCAATATGTGACATTGGCGCCGGGAACCGTCATCCACCTGCGTGACGAGGGCCCGCGCGATGGTTTCCCCATCATGCTGCTCCATGGCTCCAACGCTTCGCTCAACACCTGGGAGCCCTGGGTGCAACGGCTGAAAGGTCGCTTCCGCGTCATCACCTTCGATTTTCCCGCCCATGGCTTGTCCGGCCCGGTGCCATCGCGCGATTATTCGAGCGAGGCCTATTTGGCCATTACCGAAAAGGTCGAGGCCCATCTCGGGTTGAAGCGCTTTGCGCTCGGCGGAAACTCGATGGGCGGCGGCATCGCCTGGCGCTATGCAGCGGCGCACCCCGACCAGGTCGCAGCGCTCATCCTTGTCGATGCCGCCGGCCGGCCACCGACTAAACCCAATGCTTCGACGCCGTTGGGGTTCAGGATCGCCAACACACCCATCGTTCGCGACATCGCTGCGACTGTCACGCCGCGCAAACTTATCGAGAGTTCATTCAAGCAATCGGTTTCGGTCCAGTCGATCGCCACGCCGGCTATGATAGATCGCTATTGGGAACTGCTACGTTACCCCGGCAATCGTCAAGCAACGCTAGATCGCTTCGCCGGCTACCGCTCGCCGACCAACACCGACGCCATAACGCGCATTACTATGCCGACGCTGATCTTGTGGGGCCGTGACGACAAGGTGATCCCGGTCGAATCCGCAGCATGGTTCTCGCGCCAATTGCCCAACGCCCGGGTCACCATCCTCGAAAATGTTGGCCACTTGCCGATGGAAGAAGCGCCGGATCGTGCGCTGGCGCCGGTTCTCGCGCTCCTCAACGCGCTGCCTGAGGTGAAACCGGTCAGCTAG
>JAYUUE010000168.1:0-4539 GCA_043754785.1 Polymorphobacter sp.
TTTGGTCTCTCGACATCATACGGTATTAGCACAAGTTTCCCTGAGTTATTCCGTACCTAAGGGCAGATTCCCACGCGTTACGCACCCGTGCGCCACTAACCCCGAAGGGTTCGTTCGACTTGCATGTGTTAGGCATGCCGCCAGCGTTCGTTCTGAGCCAGGATCAAACTCTCAAGTTCATGATCAAACCTTGATCCCACCAGGTTTCTACACCCAGCAAAACCAAAGCTCGTTTTAGGAGCTTATCTGTCTGCACAACGTTTAACTTGGCATATCTGGCCCTGGATTGCTCCAGAGCGATAGTGCTTTGTGGTAACGTTTGAGGACATATAAGCAGCGTGTTTAACCACAGCACCCGGACCCTAAATTGCCCGGACTGTGGACCGCCGCCCACATGTCCCTTCATTCAACCTACAATGAGAAAGAGCGACACTGACCATTCCCCCGGTAAACCCAAGTTCCTGACCAGTATGTGGTTTTCGAGGTCGGCTGCGAGTCCCGAAAGACTTCGTGGCCGTCAACGGAGACGGCTTATAGGCCGCTCGAAAATCTCCGTCAACAACTTTCTTCGATTTCGTCCGGCAAGCCGGCGTTCCTCGAAAATCCCGGCACCTCGACATCAATCTAACCCCTTAAAGTAAGGGGCGAAATCTTCCGCCGCTGTTGGTCTGGCTGGCGGAGCAACGTGCTCGCCGGCCGGGAGTGGTCATCTAGTCGGGGGTCCCGGACGGTGCAACCCCTAAATCGCATCAAATGACGTTTTTTTGACTGCGCCGATGGAAAATCCCTGTGCAGCACTGGGGATTGCGGCCTTTCCGTGCGCACCAGCGCGGCGTTGGCCGGCAAGCCAGCGGCGATTCAGCTGGTGATATAGTCCTTCATCGCCGCCGCTTCCAATTCTGCCTGCTCGATTCGCGCCTTCACCAGGTCGCCAATCGAAACCAGGCCAAGAATCCGCCCCGAATCGACCACCGGAAGATGGCGAAAGCGCCGATCAGTCATCGTCGTCATCGCCTGCGCCACCGTGGTTGTGGGATGCGCAGTAATCACCGGCGACGACATGATCTCACCGGCGTGCGCCATCAGAATGCCGGCACCATGGGTATGCAGCCCCGCACAGATGTCACGCTCGCTGACCAATCCGAGGATCACACCGTCCTCGACGACCAGCACGGCGCCAATCCGGTGACGGTGCAACAACGCCGTGACGGCGCTGATAAGCGTATCGCGCGTAACCGACACCAAAGGCTTCTTGCCGGTCAGGATCGATCCGATCATGACTTTTCTCCCCAACGGGCGTCTTGTGCGCCCAAGGCATCGATCATCGCGCGATTCGCCAAGGAAGGCAAAGCATGAACACCAGCCCGGCGCCCCTCCCGCTCCCGAAATCACCGCAACGTGCCGTGGCAGACCATTGGCGGCGATTTCGGCGGCTGATGGTGGTGATGACCGTGGCGGCGTTTGGCACTGCGGCCGTCGCCGTGTGGCAGATGCAGTCCGAAGGTGTGCCGTTCCATCTGCACTTCATGCTGGCGATGGGCGGCGGCATCGTCATTGCGCTGCTGCTCGCCGGCGCGCTGATGGGGCTGGCTTTTGTTTCGAACCGCTCGGGACATGACGAGCAGATTAGCCCGCCGGACGCATGAGCCCGCGCCAGCGGCGCACAACAGAAAGGACGGGACCGCGAAGCCCCGCCCTTTTTCATTGCTGCTAATGATGATCAGCTTTCGGCAGGCGCCGATTCGACAACTTTGCGCGGACGCCCGCGCCGACGCGGCGCAACAGCATCGCCGTCTGCTGCAGACGTTGGCGCGGCTATTGCGTCAGCAACGGCGGCAACTACCGGTTCGTCGGCAACTGGCGGACGAGCGGTGCGCGGCGCACGTTCGGTCTGCGGCTCCCTATCACTGTCGCCCGTGCGCTTCATTCGCAAGGTCGCCGGGCCTGGAAGGCCCGGAATCGGACCTTCATCGGCCATTCTAGGCTCGGCCTGCCGTGCTTCGGTGGCTGCCGCCTCACCGGCCGAGGGACGCTGCGCGCCGCCGGGCCGGCGGTCACGGTTGATGTTGCGATCGCCCCGACTATCTTCGCGTGGGCGGTCGGCACGATTTTCGTCGCGCGGGCGTTCGCTGCGGTTGTCGTCGCGGTTGTCATCGCGGCTGCGCGGCGCTCCGTTGCCGTTCCATGCCTGGCGGTCGCGGCCTTCATTGCGATTGCCATCGCCTCGCGGCTCATTACGCGGCTCGACGCGTGAGTCGGGACGCGAATCCTGACGCACATCGCGCTGCGCGTCGCGGTTCCGACTGTTGTTTTGATTGCCATTTTGATTGCCGCGATCGTCACGCCACTGATTGCGCGCATCGTCGGTGCGGCCATCATGGCGCCCGTCACTACGTCCGTCGCCGCGATTTTCGCCGCGATCGTCCTGACCGCGAAGCTCGGTGCGATCATCCTGCTCCTCGTCGCCCTCATCGCTTTCATCGCCGCTGGCGGCATAGCCCGCCGAATCGTCCTCGTAAAAATTCTGGCCGCGCTGCCGGCCCTCGGCCGGCGCCTTTTCGCGATAGTCACCCAGCACGCGGTAATAATGGTCGGCATATTGCAGATAATATTCCGCCGTCACCCGGTCGCCGGCCTGTTGCGCGTCGCGGGCGAGGGCGCGGTATTTTTCCAGCAACTGGCTGGCGTTGCCGCGTTGGCGATTGTCGAGCCGGGCGCCATAATTGTTGCCGCCGTTCATCTGTTGCGGGCGCGGACCATTATTGTTGTTGCCGCCGCGGCGACGCCGGTTCTGATTGTTTCTGATCAACTTCGCGTCCCCGTATGAACGGGCGGCCTTGGCCGCATGCTGGCAAGGTTCAACCCGCGATCCGGGCGCTTTCCTGAACTAAGACCAGTGTGGCCCTGAAGCGGAACAGACGCTTGCGAAAACGGCGATGTCGAAGGGTGAAGGACGATATCCACTCCACCTGCTCCGCTCCTAGCGGGGTTTGTCACGGCCTCCAAGTAAAATTATCAGCGCGCTACCTTGGGTGCCATTCCCGCCATCATCTCGAACAGCTTCTCCGGGTTCTGGCGCTTGAAATCGAGCAGCTGCATTTCGGGCGCTCCCGGCCGGCCCACCGGAATCTCCGGCGTATCGGCCAGCATCGCATCGATGATGATGGTCGCCGCTTCATCGGGCGTGATGCCGGCGTTGACCGGATCATCGGCATCATGGCCCTTCACGGATCCATCGCCGGTCAGCGCATTGTCGGCGATGCCGGTCGCCACGAACCCCGGTGTCACCACGAACACCGATACGCCATATTGGGCAATTTCGGCGCGCATCGCATCGGACCAGCCGACCATCGCGTGTTTGGCGGCGCAATAGCCGGTGCGCAGGGGGGACCCGATCTTGCCGGCCACTGAGGCAATGTTGACCAGCGCGCCCGATTTGCGCGCCACCATGGCGGGCAGCACTAGCTGCGTCAGCCGCAGCGGCGCGAAGAAATCCACCTCCATGACGCGGCGGTAGACTTCAAAACCTGTGTCCAGTCCCAGGCTGCGCTGCGAAATGCCGGCATTGTTGACGAGGATATCGATACCACCAGTCGCCGCCTCCGCCCTGGCGGCGATGCCAGGCAGTGCCTCCAGATCGGTCGCCTCGAACGGCAGCAGCAGCGCGTCGGCCTGACAACGCCCGGCAACTTCGGCAAGCGCCGCCTCGCGGCGGCCAGACAGCACCAACCGCGCACCGGCGCGCGCAAATCCGGTCGCCAGCCCAGCACCGATGCCCGATGAGGCGCCGGTGATCCAGACGGTTTTGCCGGTTAGGTCCATGGTCATTCTCCTCGCGTCACCGCAAATTCTTCTCGACTGCCCTTGGCAGGTATACCTAAGCCGGAAGCGCCGGCACCCCGATCACCAGTGGGTGCGCCCACAACAGCACCGCCCAAAGTGCCAGCCCGCCCAGCGTCGCCGCTAGGCCCGGCACCGCCTCTCGCCATTTCGCCCGGCCCCGGAATTGCGCCCCGAACAGCATGAAGCCGGTGGCGGCGATATGATCGCCATAGCCCATGTTCTGCTTGCGCTTCTTGCCATCCTGCATCGCCGCACCGAACAGCGCCATTGTGACGATACCCGACGCCAACACGATGGTACGGCTATCGCCGCTCAGCACGATATGGACCAAACCCCAGATCGCAAAGCTCCACATCATCGGGTGGCGGGTGATGCGCTGGACCCCGCGCGGGCGGCCGCCTGACGGCATCCCCATCAAGGCGGGGTTCGGCGCGGTTACCGAGCCAACAAAAAGAATTGCTGCAACCGCCATCGCGGCAACGGCGACGATATGGGCCCACAGAGGCGCCTGCCAAAGACGGTCGGGCGCAATACCGCGCCACAGCCACACCGCCGTGCCCAGCGTCGCAAATGCAACCGCAGTATAAAGCAGCAGAAACCCGCGCTCGCCGATGCGCGACACCAATGGCGCCCGCAGCGGGTGCGACAGCAGCTCGTGCCCGGCGATGAACGCCGAAATCGCACCGATCAGCCAGG
>JAYUUE010000169.1:0-1532 GCA_043754785.1 Polymorphobacter sp.
GTCACGGTACCGTTCTTCTCGTCGATGCGCTGGCCTTTGCCGCCGCCCACCTCCCAGCCGAACCCGAATATCCGGGAATTGAACTTGTGTTGACGACAATCGCGAAGCTTCCGGGGCGGTCCGATGGCAACTGACCCGCTCGTCCTGTCGGCAGCGATGCCACCCGGCGCGGAGGCGGTTACCGGCAACGTCACCATCCGGCTGGGCGACGATATGGTGCCGATCAGTGTCACCGTGCCGAACGAACCGACGACGCTTGAGCCCTTGCTGCCGATTTTCCAGGGCTTTCTAGGCGCGATGAGCGCCCGCGCCGTCGCGCAGGTCGAGGCCGCAGGCAAGACGATCTCGTGCCGCGCCGGCTGCGGCGCCTGTTGCCGGCAAGCGGTGCCAATCGCCGCGTCCGAGGCCCGCGCCGTTGCCCGCCATGTCGCCGCGATGCCCGAACCGCGCCGCAGCGTCATCCGATCGCGCTTTGCCGCAGCGCGCGCGGCCCTCGATGCCGCCGGGGTCAACCATGGCCCCACGGCGCTGACCGAGGAAACCATCGAGGAGCGGCTGGCGCTTGGCATGGCGTATTTTAACGCCGGCGTGGAGTGTCCTTTCCTCGAAGACGAAAACTGTTCGATCCACCCAGTGCGGCCGCTGGCCTGCCGCGAATATCTGGTTACGTCGCCGGCCGAGGCGTGCCGGAACCCTACGATGGAGACCGTCAGCACCGTCAAGCTCGGCGGCAGCCTGGGGCAGGCGTTGTTCGCCGCCGAAGCGGTGATGGAGGGCCAGGCGCGGCTGTTCCTTGTCGATGCGCTCGATTTTGCCGCCAACAACCCGGCGCCGGTGCCGGTCAACAATGGGCCGTCATTGGTCAAGGCGGTGTTTGATATTCTCGCCAAGCTGTCGGACTGAAACTTTGCCATTGCAGGGCCATCGCTGCTAGGCACAGACCATGAAAGCCACCCCCGACGAAAAGGGCCGCTCCATCCGCCTCCAGCGGATCGGCGAGCAGGTCCGCCACGCCATTGCCGAAGTGCTGGGCCGCGGTGAACTGCGCGATGAACTTCTGCAACGCACTATTGTTTCGGTCAGCGAGGTGCGCGTTACCGCCGATCTGCGCCACGCCACTGTTTACATAAAGGCGCTGGGCGGCGGCGATGATCAGGCCGTGGTCAAGGCGCTCGCCGGCCATGCGCGCTATCTGCGGGGTGAAGTGGCGCGCCAGCTGGCGACCAAATACACCCCTGATTTGCGCTTTCGCGCCGATGAGAGTTTCGACGCCGGGGCGCGCATCGATGCAATCCTGCGCCGCCCGACCATCGCCCGCGACCTCGATCCCGCCGCCAAGCCGCGCCGCCTGTCGGACATCCGCGACGAGGAAAACGCCCGGACAGGTGATGACGACTGAGCTGTATGCGCCGCTGGCGGCGGGCGATGTGCGGCTGGTGCCGCTGGCCGAGGCCCACCGCGAGGCGCTGCGGACCGTCGCCGCGGCCGTCGCGGCCATGCTTGTTGGAACACCCGAAGATTGACCATCAACA
>JAYUUE010000170.1:0-4497 GCA_043754785.1 Polymorphobacter sp.
GCAGCGCGCCGCGCGACCATATCCGCCAGATCAACCAGACCAGCACCACGACAACCGCGTTGAAGCCGAGAAAAAACGGATGATAGAATGATGTCACCGTCAGGCCCACAGCGGCTTGCAGGACGATGGTGAAGCCGCCGATGAGCAGCGACGGCACCGTTTTCTGGATGTTGATCAGTTCGAAAAACCGGTTGAACACATCGATGCGCCGGTGGTCGGCGAAAAACGGGTTGGCGGCGTTGATCGCGCGGATCGTCACATCGGCGACCAGCCGCGCCATGAAGCGCCGGCGGAAAAGCTCCATCATCCAGGTGCGCATCGCATACAACAGCCCGGAGACGAGCAACAGGAACAGCAGCACCGCCGCCAGGGTGAATAGCGGCGTCGGCAAGGCGGTGTTGGCAATGCTGTTGATCAGCATCTGGACCGAAATCGGCGTCGCCAGCGACAACAGGCTGATGCCGATGCCATAGATGATCGACAGCCAGAAAAACCCGCGCTCCGGCCCGACGATCGGGCCGACCCAGGCCAGAACATCGCGCAGATCAACGTGCTTCTGGTCAGTCCCCGCCATCGATCATCCACTGTCGCTGACCTTTACAAGGTCGGTTTGGCCATGGTGGTGACGCGCGGCGCGTTTCTCAACCCCGGCGCCACATTAAATATTACAAATTCGACAGAAACACGGCCGGCGGCTCCCGTTCGGCTTCAATCCCGCGCCGCCAGCCACGGCCGCAGCACGCGCAGAAACCCCGCCGGATTGTCGTTCAGCACCGAATGAGCCGCATCGGGAACTTCGGCAAAGCGCGCGCCGCCCGGCACGGCCCGCGCAAAGCCGGCCACGGTTCCGGGTCGCGCTTCATCGTGCTCACCCGCCACGAACAACGTGCGGTTGGCGTCGAGTTTGGCCAGCAATGGCCGGCCGTCATAGTCCTTCAGCGTGCCGCTGGCGGTAAACTCGGCGCGGCCCCACATATGGTTGTAGATGCCCGCGCTGAAGCTGCGCGGCAGCGCGGCCTTGTAAGCAGCGATTGCCGGCGCCGGTGCCAGCCGTCGGACGTGGCGCGCATTAAAGGCTTCGGTGGCGGCGTCGCAATCGGGCTTTGGTGCCGCACCGGGCGTGTCGCAGCGGTCGAGCAGGTCGCGCACCGCCGGCGGCATGGCATCCTTCAGGATGCGCGCGTCCTGCAACCAGACTTCGGTCGAGATCAGCGGCGATTGCAGCACCAGCCCGGCGAGTTGCCGCGGGCGCTGCGCTGCATATTCGAGCGCCACCGTGCCACCCCAGCTCGCCCCGAGCACGTGCCAGCGCCGCACGCCGAGCTGGGCCCGGATCGCCTCGAGTTCCGCCACAAAGCGCGGGACAGTCCAATTGGCCGGATCGCCCGGCGCATCGGAGCGTCCGCTATCGAGCTGGTCATAAAGGATGATGGCGCGTTCCCCCGCCATCGCCGTCGCGTTGAGAAAATACCAGTGCGAACTGCCGGGCCCGCCGTGAAGCATGACGATCGGCGGGCGCGGCCCATCCAGATCACCGTTGATCCGCACCCAGACCCGGCCGCCCGGCACCGGCACCAGCATCTCGCGGTCGGGCGTGATGCGCACGCCCGGCAGCAGCGCGCCGGTCGCCCCCAGCGCCGGCGCCGCAAGCGCCGCCACCCCTGCTGCGACCACCGTGCGGCGGCTCATCATGCGCCCGCCATCCGCACAAAGGTCGAATAGCGCGGGCTGTCGGTCGCCACCTTGGCCATCACCGCAGCGGTCAGTGCCGCCAGCAACCCCGGGGTTTCCGGCGTCAACTGCCCGGCGCGCAGCCGGCCGCAAATCTCCGCCCGCAGCGCATCGACGCCGGCGTCATGCCCCAGATAACCGGCCAGCGCCGCCCGTTCGGCTTCGTGCGGCGCCTGTTGCAGTTCGCGCGCTGCAATCATCAGGGCGTTGGCCGCGACCTTGGCATGAAAGGCGCTGCGGCCGGACAGTTCGCCTTCGATCGACTTGACAAAATCGGCGACTGCCGTGATCAGAACCTCGGCTGAAATCTGTTCGCTCATCAAATGTCCCCGAAGCGGATGAGGTGCAGCAGATCGAGCTCGACCTCCGAAACCCGCCGGCCGATGGCCGCGCGTTCGACCGATTTCACCCGCCCCGAAACATGGTCATGGCCCAGTTGCAGGCACGACAGGCCCCAGCGCAGCGTTCCCCATACTTCCCACATGTGCGCGCGGCTGCGGTCGACGCGCGCACCGCCGGCGGCGGCATAGGCATCATACAGCGCACCGCGCTCGCCAAAGCCGCCAACGGGCTTTTGCCACACGCCAAAGCGCCAGGCATTGACGCACAGCCAACCGAGATCCTCGGCGCCTTCCCCCAGATGCGCCAGTTCCCAATCGAGCGCCGCTGCCAGGCCGTGTTCGTCCACGATGAAATTGCCGCTGCGGAAGTCGCCGTGGACGATGGCCGCAGGTTCCGCCGTGCCGCAGCGTTCCGCCAGCCAGGCATAGGCCAGATCGAACACCGGCGAATTGACGCCGAAGCTGCGGTAATGCGCAAAGCTGCGCGCCAGCGCTTCATCCACCCGGCCACCTGGCAGCTTCAGCTGCGCGACATCGGCCAGCGGAATCGCGTGCAACCTGGCCAGCACCGCCGCGCACTGTCCGGTCATCGCGGCGCGCGCCGCAGCGAACACTTCGCCCCGCAGATAGCGCGGCGCCAGCGCCTCGCCCGCAATCCGCGCCATGACGAACCCTTCGCCCAGCCCGTCGCCGGGTTCCAGCACCGCCACCACGTCCGCCACCGGAATGCCGGCCCGCCCCGCCAGCATCTGCAACGCCGCCTGATCGGCCTTGGGAAATCCGCCTGCCGCCACGTCACCTGCGGCGGCGCATTGCAGGATCAGCGACCAGTCGGCGCCGCCGCGCACTGCATCAACGGCATAAGTGGCGGACGCCGCGCCGCCCGAGAGCGCGGTGACGCGGGTGACGACCCCGTCGTGCCCGGCGCGCGCCAGCACCGCCGCAACGGCTGCCAGCGTCGGTTCATTCACTCGCCAGCCGCGCATAGGCGATTTCGTCGAACCATTGCCCCTGCTCCTCCCAGCTTTGCAGATGCACCGCCTCGCGGCGGAAGCGCAAGCGTTCGAGCAACCGCTGCGCGGGCAGGTTGCGCATGTCGGTCTGGGCGATCAACCGGTGGCGCCCGCTGGCGAACAGCTTATCGACCATCGCCGCCACCGCTTCGCTCGCCAGCCCCCGGCCTCGCGCGTCCGGCGCAAAGGCAAAGCCGATTTCGGCCTGCTTGTTGCGCGGTGTGTCGAAATTGACGCCGATGTCACCGAGGAAGCGGTCATCGCTGCGGCCCAGCACCGAAAATTGCTGCCATCCGGCGGCATCGGGCGCCGGGCGCTGGTCCATGCCGGCGATCAACGCGGCGGTATCGGCCAGCGACCGAGTCTGCGGGTCATAGGGCATCTGGCCGCGGCTGGCGTGGATGACCGCTGCATCGCCCACCGTCGCCGGCCGCACCCATGTCCGTTCAGTGATTATCTGCCATTCGTTCACTTTGTCGCCCGATTTTTCGAATCGCACGCCAGCGACTGGCCTGCACCTGTGGCCGCAGAGACGCACATTGCCAACAACCTTCACCAAACGCCTAGAATTCTTTGTCAGCCACCCGCTTCCATGGCAGGTGGCGCCGTAATGCAGGGATGGCCGGGGTTCGTCCCGTGTGTCGCCCTTGCGAAACCCTCCAGATCGCAGTGACACTGTGACATCATCCGCCGCTTGCGGCCGCAATTCTTGGGCAAGGACCAAATTCCAATGCGTCTTCATTCGATCAGTTTCCGCGCCGCCTTGCTGGCGTCGATCACGACAGCGGGCCTAGGCACCGCCGGTTCGGCCTTGGCGCAAACCAGCCCCGCAGCTGTGGCCGCCGCCGATACCAGCGCCGACGATGGCATCATCATCGTCACCGCATCGAAACGCGCCGCGACGTTGCAAGACACGCCGATCTCGGTCGCCGTTGCCGGCCGTCAAGCCATCGAAGTCGCACAGATCCGCGATTTGAAGGATCTTGCAACCCTCGTGCCCAGCTTGCGCGTTTCGCAATTGCAAAGTTCGGCCAACACCAACTTCATCATCCGCGGCTTTGGCAACGGCGCCAACAATGCCGGCATCGAACCTTCGGTCGGCGTGTTCATCGATGGCGTCTACCGCTCGCGTTCGGCAGCGCAGATCGGCGACTTGCCCGACCTCGAGCGCATCGAAGTGCTGCGCGGCCCGCAATCGACGCTGTTCGGCAAGAACGCTTCGGCGGGCATCATTTCGATCATCACCCGCGAGCCACAATTCACCTTCGGCGGCAATGCCGAATTCAGCTACGGCAACTACAACGCCATCGTCGGCAAGGCGTCGATCACCGGGCCGCTGACCGACAAGATCGCCTTCAGCATTGCCGGGAACTACAACAAGCGCGACGGCTACGGGAAGGACTTGCAGCTCA
>JAYUUE010000171.1:0-1518 GCA_043754785.1 Polymorphobacter sp.
CGCGGCCAGCGCTTCGTGAACCTTCGCAATCGGGAAGGCGCGCGCCAGAATCCCAAAACTGATGAAATCCGTGATGCGGCTGCCCGAAGGTAGTACTGCAACCTTGCCCGCCATGCTCGTGCTCCCCCCGGCCCGGTCGGCAGAAGAATCCCAAATTATGGCGACAATGAGTCGGTTATCACGCTAAATGAACGGAATTGGGCCTGAACATCGACAGTTTGTGGCGACAGAGACGATTTTTTCCGCCCGATTGCCAAATATAGGACAGAATATGAGTAGCACTTGAATTACACGTAGTGTAGCAACGCAGCCGGGGTTTGAGTCGGGCCTTGCCGAAGTGCAAGGTCGTCATTGGGAGATGCACTATGGCAACGCAGCCGAACATCAGCGCCGAACCCGTCACCCGGCACACCCTGCCGCGATCCACCGAGCCGGTGGGCTACCCACCGTTTCCGCCGCGCACCCGCCCCGACCTGCCGGTTTACAACCGCGACACGCTCGCTGCCTATCTTGCCACGGCGCCGCTCGACGAAGTCGATATTGCCGATCCGATCTATTGGGAAAACGACGCGCACTGGACCTATTTCAAGCGGTTGCGCGACGAGGCCCCCATCCACTTCACCAGCGTCAACAACAACCGCCACCGCGGTTACTGGTCCGTCACCCGCTGGGCCGACATAATGGCGGTCGATACCAACCATGCGGTGTTTTCGTCCGACGCCCATCTCGGCGGCATCACGCTGTTCGACATGGACCAGGATTTCATCATGCCGATGTTCATCGCCATGGATCAGCCCAAGCATGATGTTCAGCGCAAGGCGGTCAACCCCATTGTTTCCGGCGCCAATCTCCAGGCGTTCGAAGCGCTGATCCGCGAACGCACGCAGGCCTGCCTCGACAGCCTGCCCCGCGGTGTCGCGTTCGATTGGGTTGACAAGGTGTCTATCGAGCTGACCGCGCTGATGCTGGCGACTTTGTTCGATTTCCCGCAGGAACACCGGCGCAAGCTGTCATATTGGTCTGATATCGTTACCTCGGACCCCGAAGTCCCCGGCAATCCGACCAAGGAAGAACGCCAGGGCATCCTGATGGGCATGCTCCAGGAATTCATGGTGCTGTGGAACGAGCGCGTCAACGATCCCGAGCCGAAGGGCGACCTAATCTCGATGCTCGCCCACAACCCGGCAACGCGCGACATGCCGCCGATGGAATATATGGGCAACCTTGTGCTGCTCATCGTCGGCGGCAACGACACGACCCGCAACTCGATCACCGGCGGGCTGAAGTTTCTCAATGACAACCCGGCCGAATATGCCAAGCTGCGCAGCAATCATGCGCTGATCGAACCGATGGTCAGCGAGATCATCCGCTACCAGACGCCGCTCGCCCACATGCGCCGCACGGCATTGGACAATATAATACTCGGCGGTGAGCACATTGCCAAGGGCGACAAGGTCATCATGTGGTATGTTTCGGGCAATCGGGATGAACGCGCCATTGAAAACCCGGATGCTTTCA
>JAYUUE010000172.1:0-1515 GCA_043754785.1 Polymorphobacter sp.
GTAGGCTGCAACAACGCCATCACTGGTCATGGAAATGACGCCATATGGCAGATCGTCCAACTGATCTTCCGAATGCCTTACAAGCCGGTCGAACAAATCTGGCGAAGCAAAATCAAGCGACATAATCACCTTTCTCGGCTCAATGCCCAGATCTAGGCCAGCATGGCCACCCATCGAGCCTGTGCGCATTCGTCTAGGGCGGTGTCAAGCAAGACTAAGGCTGAGATCCCATGGGGCGTGGATAGGCGCGGGAATCCCGAAACCGCCCCTGCCCTAACCCATCACTGCCCGCCACTCCGCCAAGGCAGCGGAGCGTCGGTCCTTGTAAATGATGCGGCTGACGAGATGTCGTTCCTGGTTGAAGTGGTTGTGGATCGAGGCGTGGACCGAACTGAATTTTGCAGCGTGTGCATTCGTCGGAACCGCAACATCGCTCGCTCGCTTCGTCGAAACGGCTGATGCGAATTCTCGGCGCGGTTGTTGAGCCACCGGCCGGTCACTTGGATGCCGGCGTTTCCGATCTCCTTCATGGCAGCGCCGTAGGAGCGCAGCCGGTCGGTGACGATGGCCCTGGGATTGCCATAGCGCTTCACCATCCGCTTGATGAAGCGGAGCGCTGCCGCCCTCTCGCGGGTCTTGCTCGCATAGGACATCGGCGACAAGATAAAGCGGCCGCCGCTTTGCCTCGACATAAAGCCGACCCAGATATTCGCCGATGAGGCCGAGAACGAACATCTCGGCGGCGCCAAGCCCGAGCACGATCAGAATCAGCGAGGTCCAGCCGGGGATCGTTTCGCCGCGAACCCATACGACGACGAACCACGCCGCCAACAGCAGCGCCAGGCCCGAAAGTACCAACCCGGCGTGCGTTGCCAGCCGCAGCGGCGCGGTCGAAAAGCCGGTTACTGCGTCAAAAGCCAGCCGCAACATCTTCGAAAAGAGGTAATTGGTCTCACCGGAATGGCGCTCGGCTCGGTCGTAGGGGAACGGCAATTGCTTGAAGCCAATCCACGCCACCATGCCGCGGATGAAGCGCGCCTGTTCGGGCAAGCTCAGTAAGGCATTGAGACCGCGCCGCGTCATCAGGCGGAAATCGCCGGTATCGAGCAGAATGTTGATATCGGTCAGTCGGTCGAGCAGCCAATAGAAAATGGCCGCCGACAGCTTTTTCGAAACGCTTTCGCCGGCGCGCGACCGCCGCAGGCCATATACCACATCAGCACCTTCGGCCTCGAGCATCGCCAGCAGCAACTCGGGCGGATCCTGCAAATCGGCATCGATGATCAGGATGATTTCACCCCGGCACAGGTCCAGACCGGCAGTCAGCGCCAGTTGATGTCCATGATTGCGCGACAGGTTGATCGCCACCAGTTGCGGGCGACGGTCGCCAGTCGCTGCATCCATGCCCAGGTGCCATCCCGCGAGCCATCGTTGACCAGCACCAGCTCATAATCCGTGCCGAAATGCGCGTGTGCGACGGCGGTGACCCGGCCGTGCAGCTCGTCGAGACAGGCC
>JAYUUE010000173.1:0-4476 GCA_043754785.1 Polymorphobacter sp.
CGACATCACCGGAGACCTGTTCCATCCTGAATGGAACTACATGATAAAGCCTCGGTCGGTCGAAAAGCCGTAGCAGTTATCGTTGCGGATGTCCTAACCCGCAATCGCGCGGGCGCACCGCACGCTTCATGCTCGAAGAGCTGGGCGTGCCGTATGACACAGTGATCCTCGATTATGAGGGCGCGATGAAGACGCCCGAATATCTGGCGATCAACCCGATGGGCAAGGTCCCGGCGATCCGGCATGGCGACGCCATCGTCACCGAATGCGCGGCGATCTGCGCTTATCTCGCCGATGCCTTCCCCGAGGCAGGGCTGGCGCCGCCGGCGGGTCAGCGCGCCGATTATTATCGGTGGCTGTTCTTTGGCGCCGGGCCGGTCGAGGCGGCGATCATGGACAAATACCGCAAACTCGAGCCCGATGCCGAACAGCAGCGGATGGTCGGGTATGGCACCTTCGAGCGCAGCATGTCGGCGCTGGATGCCGCGGTGAGGTGTCAACCGTGGCTGGCTGGCGACACGTTCAGTGCTGCCGATGTGTATGCCGGGTCGCAGATCGATTGGCCGATGCAGTTCGGAATGCTCGAGCCGACACCGGCGCTGAGCGATTACATCACCCGGCTGCGGGCGCGGCCGGGCTATGTTCGGGCCAAGGCGATTGATGGCTGATGCGCCGACCAGCACTGGTCACAGCCGCCGCAATTGATGCTATGATATCGTTATGAACGCCCACGTCCCCCTCGATGTGCCGCGCCGGTTGTGGCTGCGCGTCGAGGATTTCCTGGTGTTGAGCCAAGCGGGCGCGCTGGATGGCTTCAGCAAGTCAGAACTGATCGACGGGGAAGTCATCACGATTAACGCGCAGTTTCAACGCCACAGCTATGCCAAAAGCCAGTTGGCGTTCAGGCTGACCAGCGCGCTTGCGGCTTTGGCGTGCGAACTGCTGGTGTTGGTCGAAGTCGCCATTGCAATGCCGCCGCATGATATGCCCGAGCCAGATATCGTGGCGATGCGTGGACCGCTTGGTGCCGGCGCTGTCAATCTGGATGCGGTGGTGTTGGTTGTCGAAGTGGCCGACACGACGCGGGATACGGACCTGGGCCGCAAGTCGGCGCTTTATGCACGGCGAAATATTGCCGAATATTGGGTGGTAGATCTGCAGAATGCCGAGATCGTCCTCCATTGGCAGCCTGGCGCCGAGGGTTTTGGCCAGCGCGGCGTGCAGGCGTTCGGCACCACCGTCAGCGCCGCAACGATAGCCGGCCTGACCATCGAAACGAGCGGTCTTGCCTGAGCTGAGCGTGCGTCCCGCCGCCGTCATATTCGACATGGACGGGTTGCTGCTCGATACAGAGCGGATCAGCCGCGAGACGATGACGACGGCGATGGCGGTATTGGGCTTCACCATGACCGCGGCCAACTTCATCCCGCTGATCGGCGTGCCGCATGATGTCAACCGCCTGCAGCTCGCCGAAATGTTCGGGCCGACGCTGGATTATGACGCGATGCGCGCCGAGCAGGCGCGGATCAAGGCGGCGATTTACGGCGACGAACGCCCGCTGATGCGCGGCGCGCGCGCCATTGTGGAAACGGTGGCGGCGCTGGGAATTCCGCGCGGCGTCGCCACGTCGAGCCAGCGCGCCAGTGCCGAGGCGCATTTGCGACACATGGGGCTGCGCGGCCTGATGGACGCGGTCGTCACCCGAGACGATGTGGTGCGCGGCAAGCCGGCGCCCGACCTCTACCTCGCCGCTGCCGCCGCGTTGGGCCAGAACCCGGCTGATTGCCTGGCACTGGAAGACAGCCATAACGGTGTCCGCGCCGCTCATGCCGCCGGCGTGCCGGTGATCATGGTGCCCGATCTGCTGCCGGCCACCGACGAAATGCGGGCGCTATGCCTCGCCATCGCGCCTGATCTGAATATGGTCGCCGGATGGATCAGTGCTGCGGGCTGATACGCAAAAGCCGCCTCCGCCCAAGGCCGAAGCGGCTTTGCAGGCTTTAGCCCAGTAACGATCCGGTTCGCGGCGTGCCGGCATAATAGCCATCGATATCGCCCGCGTTCCGTTCATAATCGTAGGCATCGATGTCGGCGCGGCTATAAGATGGCGCGTCGATCAGCGCATCACGGTCAAGATCGACGCGATATCCACCAATGGCCGGCTCATAGTCGAGAACCTCCCAAGGCAGCGGATGATATTTTTCGCCGATACCGAGGAAGCCGCCGAATGACATGACGACATAGGCGACCTTGCCGCTAGCTTTGTCGATCATGATCGAATCAACCGATCCCAGATGGTCGCCGCCAAGGTTGTACACTTCGGTGCCGTTGACCTTGTCGGCACTGATCAGGCGGTTGACGCGGGTCTTGCCATCCAGGGCCATGCCGGGCTGGACTGTTTCGCTTGGTATCGTGGACATAGGCCTCACTCCGAAGGCGTTGCTTGCCCGTGTTGGCAAGTATGACCTTCAACCGCCCGACCTGCGGCGGGTTCCGGCCGCCAATCGGCACTTTCGGTGAAGTGTGAGGGGAATGCGGTGGTGCGCGCTATCTCGCCAGCTGCGCTGCAATCGCATCATAGGCCGGCAGCGTCGTCGGATTAATGACCCGGTTGGTTGCCACCGGAAAAGGTCCGAAGCGCGCAATGACCATCTCGGCTTTCGGATCGATGTAGATGCCCTGGCCGTGAACGCCAACCGCCATGGTCTGGCCGCTGGCACGGTGCCACCATTGGCTGGCATAGCTGCCACCATCGAGGCCGGGATACTTCGCCTCCGCAAAGGCCCGCACATCGCCCGGTGTCATGATCGCCTTGATCGCGGCCGGCGGCACGATCTGCTGGCCATGCCAGCGGCCGCCAAGGCGGATCATTTCGCCGAAGCGCGCCAGATCGCGCAACGACGCGCTCATGCCGCCGCCGGCGAACGCCGTGCCGATGCGATCGACCTGGATGTCGGCGGGCTGCTCCATGCCCATCTTCGACCAATAGCGCGCCTCGATCTGCGCCGCGACGGGCTGCCCGCTAACGCGGTGGAGCACCCACGCCAGCACGTCGGTGCTGGGAGTGCGGTAAACGAACTCGCCGCCATGCGGCGTGCCGGGCGTCTTGCCGATGTGAACCAGAAAATCCGTCAGCGTCGCCGGCCCCGGATAGCCCGCAGCGGGCGGCACGGCTCCATTGGCCATGGAAAGCCGCGTCATGTCGGGCAAGTCCTTGCCGTTCCCGGCATAGGCTTCGTCGAATGCCACCGAAGTGCGCATATCCATGACCTGCCGCACCTGGCATCGCCAAAGCCGCTGCGCGCCAGTTCGGGCACATAGCTTGCGATGGTCCGCGACGGGTCGAGCTTGCCCTCGGCGATCAGTGTTTCGGCCAAGGTGCCGACAAAGCTTTTGGTGACGGAAAACACCGCGTGCTGGTTGGCGGGGCCGCCGGCGCCGAGATAGCGTTCGTAAACGATGCGGCCTTTGTGCAGCACGACGATGCCATCAGTGTAATTGGCAACGAGCGATTGGTCCCAGCGCAGCGCGGTGCGGGCCCCAAGCGGGGTGAAGGTGACTGCGTCGATATCGGTGCGTTCGGAGCGTGGCAACATGATAGCCGCAGGTCCGCGCCGGATGGCGGTGGTCGGCACCAGTTCGCGCCAGTGCGAAAAGCTCCAGCGCGTCATCGGGAAAAACCACATCGACGAATTGTCGTGGCGGATTTGTTTGTTCGGCGGCGGCGGTGAGCCCTGCATCCAGCCCATTGTCACCGGGTCGCTGTCGGCGGCAGAGAGTGGCAGTGTTTGTGCATTAGCGACGCTCGCAAGAAGCAGCGCGCTGGGCAGGAGCGTCTTGATGATGGTCATGTGGTCGTCCTCCCCGGTTTGTGGCCAACGTAGAGGGTGGCGGCAGCTTGCGGCAAGCCCGGGTCCTTGGCATCAACGCAGCATGGATGACCAACTCGCGGACGCGCTCGATATGGCCTGGCGTTTGCTGGGGCGCGGCGCGGCCGACCGGCGCAGCCCCGTGCACACGCCGGTGGTGACGAGTGTGGATGGTGACGGCAGCCCCGATGCGCGGGTAATGGTGCTGCGCGCCGCGGATCGCGGTGCAGCGCTGTTGCGCTTTCACACCGACGCGCGGTCGCCCAAATGCGCGGCGCTGGATGGAGCCGCTGTCAGCGTGCTGGCCTATCATCCCGGCGAAGCGGTGCAGTTGCGGTTGGCCGGGACGGCGCGAATATTGGTCCAAGGTGCGGAGGTCGATCGCATCTGGGCGGCGTCGACGCCGTTCGCGCGGCGCTGCTATCTGCTGGAAGCGGCCCCAGGAAGTCCCCTGCCCGCGCCGGGGTCCGGGCTGCCGGCATGGGTGGAAGGCCGCAAGCCCGAGGTGGCGGAACTGGTGCCGGCGCGGGCCAACTTTGCGCTGGTTATGGTCGATGTGGCGGCGGTTGACTGGCTGCATCTCGCCCAAGCGGGCCATCGGCGCGCG
>JAYUUE010000174.1:0-1507 GCA_043754785.1 Polymorphobacter sp.
GGGATCATCACCATGCGTAACCGTTCGCTCGGCCTTGCCGCCGCGCTCGCCTTTGCCGCGCCGCTCGCCATCGCCGCCGCGCCCGCACCCACAGCGACAACCGCCGCCGAGGATGTGCGGCTGACCGCGTTCCTTGATGCCGAGTTCGCCGAATGGGTCAAGCTGAACCCGCAGCTCGCGACACGCCTCGGATTGAAGGCTGGCGGCGATCGCTGGAATGACATCGGCGATACCGCCGCCGCCGAACAGGTGAAATGGCGTCAGGCCAGTACAGCCCGAATGAAGGCGGCGTTCGACCGCGCCAAACTCGGCGCAGAGGCGCAAGTTAACTTCGACATCTGGTCGCAGGAGGCAGATCGCGCAGCGCTATCGGAAGCCAACCGCCTCTACCGGCCGCCATTCTATTCGCGCCTTTATTCAGTGCACAGCCAATTGCCCGACTTTCTGGTCAACACCCATAATGTCGCCGATATCACCGACTTGAAAAACTATATCGCCCGGCTGCGCGGTATTCCCGCAGTCCTCGACACCGCCATTGCCCGCACCGAGGCAAGCAGTGCCGCCGGGATTCGCGTGCCCAAATTCCAGGTCGAAACGATTATCTCCGGCAGCCAGCAACTGACCAGCGGCGCGCCGTTCAGCACGGGCGCGGATTCGGCGCTCTGGGCCGATGTGAAGGCCAAAACCGAGGCGCTGGTGACAGCAGGCAAACTGCCGCGCGCCGATGCCGACGCGCTGCTCGCCGAGGCAAGGGCCGCGCTGCTCGGCATCAAGCCCGGCTATGATCGCGTCATAGCCTGGGCCCGGGCGGCGCTGCCTACAGCGCCAAGCGGCAAGGTCGGGGCGATCACCCTGCCCGGCGGCGCGGCCTATTACGCCAATGAACTCAAGCTCAACACCACCACCGACCTGAGCGCCGACGAGATCCACGCGATTGGCCTAAAGGAAGTCGCGCGCATCGAGGCGGAACAGGATGCGCTGGCGCAAAAAACCGGCTTCAAGGACCGCAGCGCTTACTATGCCGAACGCGCCCGATTGTTCCCGCCCAAACCCTATGACGATGCTTCGCGTGCCGCCTATCTCGCCACTGCCAACGCCTTTGTAAAACACACCCGCACGCTGCTGCCCGGCTATTTCAACACCCTGCCCGCCTATGGCATCGAAGTCGTCCGCGAACCGGCCTTCAGCGAAGTTGCCGGCGGCGCGGCGCATGCATCAGCCCCTAGTCCGGATGGCAAACGGCCGGCGCGCACCTTTGTGCATCTGGTCGGCAACACCACCGATCCGGCGGCGCTGTACACGCTGATGTGCCATGAATCGGTGCCGGGCCATAATACCCAAGGCGATATCCAGGTGCGCCAGAAGGGTGGCCCCAAGTTCCGGTCAGTCACCGGCTATGTCGCATTCGGCGAAGGCTGGGGGCTTTATGCCGAACGACTGTGCGCCGAAATGAACGCTTATCCCGATATGGCCGCCGATTTCATGCGGCTCGACGCCGAGCTGTTCC
>JAYUUE010000175.1:0-4459 GCA_043754785.1 Polymorphobacter sp.
GTCTTTCGCGCCGTCGACCTGCTCGTCGTGCCGATGCTGCCGTCACCGCTGTCCGGCCGCGCCTACGAACAGCTTGTCGAGCATCTGGGCCATTTGAAGGACGCACCCCGTGTGCTGCCGGTATTTACCATGGTTGACCGCCGCAAATCGCTGCATCGCAATACAATTCTGGGCTGTCCCGATCGCCCGGCCATCCCTTATGCCGCCGCAATCGAGGACACCGCCACTTCACGCCTGCCGGTCATCGCCAAAAATCCATCGTCGGCTGCCGCCCGTGCATTGGCGTCGCTGTGGACTGATGTGGAGCGGGCGCTTCTGGCGGTAAAGTAGCAAGCGACTATTCCGCCGCGACACGCCCGGGCGCGGCTGGCGCTTCGCTGGCCGGCAAGGTGCGGACATCCGCCGCCCCGCGCTTTGACCGCAGCCGGGCGCTCACGCCTTCGATACCCAGATAAACCACCGGCGTAATAAACAACGTCAGCACTTGGCTGACAACCAGCCCACCCAGGACAGCGATGCCGAGCGGCTGGCGCAGCTCCGCCCCGGCGCCCAGCCCAAGCGCCAGAGGTGCCGCAGCTGCCATCGCGGCAAACGTCGTCATCATGATCGGGCGGAACCGCTTCGATGCGGCTTCGCGGATGGCGTGCACCGGCGTCCAGCCGTTGCTGCGCTGCCCGGCGAGCGCAAAGTCGATCATCATGATGGCGTTTTTCTTCACGATGCCGATCAGCAACACGACACCGATGATGCCGATCACGTCCAGCGGCATGTCGAACAGCCACAGGAATCCCACTGCGCCGATGCCAGCAGCCGGCAGCCCCGATAAAATGGTGATCGGGTGTGAAAAGCTTTCATACAGCACGCCAAGCACGATGTAGATGACGATGATCGCCGCCAGGAACAGGAGCGGCATCGACCCCGTCGATGCCTCGAACTGCTGGGCGTTGCCACCAAAGGCGCCGCTGATCGTCGCCGGTTGCTCCAGCTCGGCCGCTGCCGCATCGATCAACGGCTTGGCCTGTGACAGCGCCACACCCTTTGACAGGTTGAACGACAGTGTCACCGCCGGCAACTGACTCTGGTGGGCGACCACCGAAGGCGCGCCCTGGATCACCGGGGTGACAACGGCCGACAAGGGCACAAGTTGCCCTGGTGTGCCGCCACTGGCGTTGGCGCGAACCGTCAGACGCCCGATGCCATCCGGGGTCAACTGTTGGCGGGGGTCGATTTCAAGGATGACCTGGTAACTGTCGGCGTCGGTATAAATCGTCGAAACCTGCTCGTTGCCATAGGCCGAATAAAGCGCTTGGCGGATCGCGGCGACGGGAACGCCCAAGCGGCTGGCGGCATCGCGATCGATCTCGATCATCACCTCACGCGCCCCGCGTTGATAATCCGAGGACACATCTTCGAAACCCTGTGTGCCGCGCAGCTTGGCTTCAAGCCGCGGCGCAAAGGCATAAAGTTCGTCCTTGTCGACCGACGAGAGCGTGTACTGATAGTTGGACGACGACTGTCGGCCGCCCATCTGCAAATTCTGCGGAATGTTGGGGAAAGCAGAAATACCCGGGATGCCCGAAAGCTTCTTGCGTAGCCGTGCCTGCACGACCTCGGCGGAGTCGCGCTCCGACCGCAGCTTCAACGGTGCGAACAGCCGTCCGGTATTGCCGTTGCCGCCGCCAATGAAGCTGTTGACACGCGCCACCGCCGGATCGGCGCGGACGATTTTGGCAACCATGTCCTGCTTTTTCAGCATTTCACCAAAGCCGATGTCGGGCGCCGCTTCGGTGCCGACAAAAATCGCGCCGGTGTCTTCGGTCGGGAAAAAACCCTTCGGGACAACGGTGAAGCCCCAGACAGCGACACCGATCGATGCGACCGTCAGCACGCCAACGAGCTTGCGATGCCGCAGCGTCGAGTCAAACGCCTTGAGATAGCGTGCCTGCAAGCGGCCAAAGGCGCGGGTCGACATGCGCGCCACGCGGCTGCCCTCGCCCTGATGCCCGGATTTCAGCACGCGCGCTGCGATCATCGGAATCAGCGTCAGCGAAAGAACCGCCGAAATGCCGATGGCGATCGTCATCGTTACCGCAAATTCGAAAAACAACCGGCCGATGATCCCGCCCATGAACAGCAATGGGATGAACACCGCGACCAGCGAGACCGAGATCGACAACACCGTAAAGGCAATTTCCGTGGCGCCCTTGATTGCCGCGGCGCGCGGCTCAGCGCCTTCCTCGATATGGCGAACGATATTTTCAAGAACGACAATGGCATCATCGACGACGAAGCCCGTCGCCAGCGTCAATGCCAGCAGCGACAGGTTATCGAGATTGAAGTGAAAGAAATACATGCCGGCAAAAGTGCCGACCGCCGCCAGCGGCAGCACCACGGCGGGAATGATCGTGGCGCGCCAGTCCCCAAGGACAAGATAAATCACCAGGATGACCAGGATCGCCGTGCCAACCAGCGTGTATTGCGCATCGGCGACCGAATGGCGCACCGAGTCCGAGCGGTCGACGACCGGCGTAATCGCGACCGATTCCGGAATGGAGCCGCGTACTGATGGCAACACCTTCAATATGTCGTCGACCAGCTTGACAACATTGGCACCGGGCTGGCGGGTGACGGCCAGCGTCAACGACGGCTCCCCGTTGAACTTCGCACCGCCGCGCAATTGTTCATAGCTGGCACTGACCTTGGCGACATCGCCCAGCCGCACCGGGAGGCCGTCGCGACTGGCGATGATGATCCCGGCAAAATCCGCCGGGGTTTCCAGATTGCCGGTCGCGTCGAGGATATAGCTGCGGTCACCACCGGTGATTGCGCCGACCGCGACATTGCTGTTGGCGGTGGCGATTGCATTGCGGACATCGTCAGGTGTCAGGTTGCGCGCCGTAAGTGCCGCCGGATCGAACTGCACCCGCATCGCGTAACGCCGGCTGCCATAGGTCTGGATTTCACCAACGCCGGTCATCGTGGAAATGCGCGGCACGATCAGCGTGTCGACGATGGTCTGCAGGGCGTTTTCAGGCCGCGTCTTGTCCTGCACCGACATGATCAGCACCGCTTGATCGGCAGGATTGACCTTTTTGAATGTCGGCGGCGTCGGCATCTCGCGCGGCAAGCGGCGCGTTACCGCCGACAGCGCCGTCTGCACATCGAGCGCCGCCGCGTCGATATTGCGATCGAGCGCGAATTGTACGGTAATGTTGGTCGAGCCGGTGCTCGACGAGGAGGTGATCAGGTCAATACCCGAAATCGTCGACAATTGCCGTTCGATGGGGGTTGCCACTGACGATGCCATCGTCGCCGGGTTGGCGCCGGGCAGATTGGCACTGATCTGGATCGTCGGCAGATCAACTTCAGGCAGCGCCGAAACGGGCAATTGCCGGTAGCCAAAAATCCCGGCGAAAATAATCGCCAGGCTGAGCAGCACGGTGGCGACTGGACGTTCAACGGCGAGGCGGACGATACTGCCCATCAGCCACCGTTGCCGGCGGTGGTCGCTACCGTGCGCGGCGCATCGAGACCGGTGCCCTTTGCGCGCCCGGCCCGCGTCCGCACAGTGTCGCCCGGCCGCAGCTTGGTCAACGTATCGACGATGATCGATTCGCCTGGCGCGACGCCGCTGGCGAGGAACACCTTGCCATTGACGCGGCCGGCAACAGTCACGTCGCGCATGGCGATCTTGTGGTCAGGACCGATTGCCCAGACAAAGGGCGAATCGCGGCCTGTTTGCACCGCCGCTTCCGGCAGTGCGATGCGGGGGCTGGATCCCGCCAGCGGCAATTCCACGGTGATGATGGCCCCTGGCCAAAGCCGGGCGCCCGCATTCACGAATTCGGCCTTGGCGGTTACCGAGCCGGTGCCGGCATTGACATTGTTGTCGAGGAAGCTGAGCCGCCCGGTGGCAAGCGGCGGTGCGTCACCGCCGTCATCCTGCGGGCGCGCCACCACGATTATGCCGCCCTTGCCCATCGCGCTGCGGACGTCCTGAACCTGCTCAGGTGGCACCAGAAACCGCACCGAAATCGGTGACAGCTGGTTGACCGTGACCAGTGGCACGGTTTCGCCGTTGCGGACGTTGGCGCCGAGACGAAAGCCCAGTTCGCCGGTGCGACCGCCAACCGGCGCGCGGATGGTCTGGAAACTGAGCGCCGTCTGCGCCGATTGCACTTCAGCCCGCGCGGCAGCAATGGCCGCTTCAGCCGTCCCGGCCGAGGCACGGCGCTGATCGAGGACTGCTGCCGAAACAAAGCCCTTGCCGACAAGTTGTTGGGCGCGTTGAAAATCGCCGCGTGCCTGCGCGGCGGCGGCGCGGGCGCTCGCCAGATTGGCCTGCGCCTGGCCGAGCGCGGCGCGCTGGGCGCGATCATCAAGCTGAAACAGCGGCTGGCCGGCGCGCACATCATCGCCTTCGCGAAACATGATCCGGGTGATCTCGCCATCGCTGCGC
>JAYUUE010000176.1:0-13522 GCA_043754785.1 Polymorphobacter sp.
TCGCGGCTTCCGTGGTGATCAGCAGCGATGCAACCGAAGCGGCATCCTGCAACGCGGTACGAACGACCTTGGTCGGATCGATGACGCCGGCGAGAACCAGGTTCTCGTAGACATCGGTCTGCGCGTTGAAGCCGATCTTGTCGTCATTGCCCTCAAGCAGCTTGCCCGAAACAACGGCGCCGTCATGGCCGGCATTCGCCGCGATCTGGCGAACAGGAGCGAACAGCGCGCGGCGGATGATGTCGATCCCGCGCGTCTGGTCATCGTTGGCGCCCTTGAGGCCCTCAAGCGCCTTGGTGGCGTACAGCAATGCCGTACCACCGCCGGGGACGATGCCTTCTTCGACAGCCGCACGTGTCGCGTGCAGCGCGTCGTCGACGCGGTCCTTGCGCTCCTTGACTTCGACTTCGGTCGAACCACCGACCTTGAGGACGGCAACACCGCCGGCGAGCTTGGCAAGGCGCTCCTGAAGCTTTTCCTTGTCGTAGTCGCTGGTGGTGATTTCGATCTGCGCGCGAATCTGTTCGACCCGGCCCTTGATCGCATCGGCTTCGCCGGCGCCATCGATGATCGTCGTGTTGTCCTTGTCGATGGTGACGCGCTTGGCTTCACCGAGCATCGGCAGCGTGACGTTCTCGAGCTTGATGCCAAGGTCTTCGGAAATCATCTCGCCCTTGGTCAGGACGGCGATGTCTTCCAGCATGGCCTTGCGGCGATCACCAAAGCCCGGTGCCTTGACAGCGGCAACTTTGAGGCCGCCGCGCAGCTTGTTGACAACCAGGGTCGCCAACGCTTCGCCTTCGACGTCTTCGGCGATGATCAGCAGCGGGCGGCCCGATTGGACGACCGCTTCGAGCACCGGCAGCAACGCCTGCAGGTTCGACAGCTTCTTTTCGTGAATCAAGATGTAGGGGTTTTCGAGTTCGACCTGCATCTTTTCCGGGTTGGTGATGAAGTAGGGCGACAGATAACCACGGTCGAACTGCATGCCTTCGACGACATCGAGTTCCGACTCCATGCCCTTGGCTTCTTCGACGGTGATCACGCCTTCCTTGCCGACCTTTTCCATGGCCTTGGCGATCATGTTGCCGATTTCGCTCTCGCCATTCGCCGAGATCGTGCCGACCTGGGCGATTTCCGAGGTGCCGGCGACCGGCTTCGAACGCGCCTTGAGATCAGCGACGACCTTGCCGACGGCGAGATCGATGCCGCGCTTCAAATCCATCGGGTTCATGCCGGCGGCAACCGACTTCATGCCTTCGCGGACGATTGCTTGTGCGAGAACGGTGGCGGTGGTGGTGCCGTCGCCGGCGACATCATTGGTCTTGCTGGCGACTTCGCGCACCATCTGCGCGCCGAGGTTTTCAAACTTGTCCTTGAGTTCGATTTCCTTGGCGACGGTGACGCCGTCCTTGGTGATGCGCGGCGCGCCGAACGACTTTTCGATGACGACGTTGCGGCCCTTGGGACCCAACGTTACCTTGACGGCATCGGCGAGAATATCGACGCCGCGCAGGATGCGTTCACGCGCATCGCGGCCGAACTTTACGTCTTTGGCTGACATGCTTATTTCCTTTGATTATCTGTTGGCGAGTATCGAGTTTTGGCTTCAGCCAAGAATCCCGAGGATATCGCTTTCCTTCATGATGATCAGGTCTTCGCCGGCCACCTTGACCTCGGTGCCCGACCATTTGCCGAACAGGATCTTGTCGCCAGCCTTGACTTCGAGCGGGTGGACGGTGCCGTCATCGCCGCGGGCGCCGGTGCCGACCGAGACGACTTCGCCTTCCTGCGGCTTTTCCTTGGCCGTATCGGGGATGATGATCCCGCCGGCGGTCTTTTCTTCGGCTTCGACGCGGCGGACGAGCACGCGGTCATGGAGTGGACGGAACGTCATAAGGATTGACCTCACTTTGATTGGATTCGGCCTGCTGGCACTCACCCGATGCGAGTGCCAGCAGTGGAGGCGCATATGTGCCTGCCTGCCCCGATGGTCAAGGCTGACACGCAAAATTCACGTTGCAAACTGCGGCCGCCAGCCCGTCCAAACGTCGGTATCATCCCAAACTGCGGCCGCCAGCCCGTCCAAACGTCGGTATCATCCTTCAGGGACATGGCCGACACTCGCCCGCCAACCACAAGCTGGCGGCCGACGAACATGGCTTGCCGGGTTTCGCCCTTAACAAGATTGAGGCTACGGTAAAGCAGCACCGGCAGCAGCATGCGATCGACGTCCAGTTTGCGCTCCTTCAAATGGACATCCTCGCTAGCCTCCAGCGTGCAGGTGCAACCCCAGCCATATCGCCGGTCGACAATGATGACCGTCAGGGATGGATCTGCGTCCCATGGATTCAATTTCGGGTTGGTCCTTGCAAACTGGTGCGCCCGGCAGGGTTCGAACCTGCGACCTCAGGAGTAGAAATCCCGCGCTCTAATCCAGCTGAGCTACGGACGCATACCCGGTTCCTATGGCGACACCCGGACAAGAGCAAGGCACAGCGCTGACAAGCGCCGCACACCGGCAGCGCTGACAACCGCCGCACACCGGCATAAACATATGGCCATGACCCCCCGCAAGATCATCCACATCGACATGGATGCGTTCTACGCCTCGGTGGAACAGCGCGATGACTCCGCCCTGCGTGGCCGCCCGGTGGCCGTCGGCAGCGCCCACGCCCGCGGAGTCGTCGCCGCCGCCAGTTACGAAGCGCGCAGCTTCGGCGTGCGGTCCGCCTTGGCTTCGGTCACGGCCTTGCGTCGCTGCCCGGCGCTGATCTTCGTGCCACCGCGCTTCGACGTCTATCGCGTCGTTTCGCAGCAAATCCGCGCGATCTTCGCCGACTATACCGACCTGATTGAACCACTGTCGCTCGACGAAGCCTATCTCGATGTCAGCGACGACCGCCTTGGCATCGGCTCGGCCACCGCCATCGCTGCGCAAATCCGCGCGCGCATCCGCGACGCCACCGGCCTCACCGCCTCCGCCGGGGTGTCCTACAACAAGTTCATCGCCAAGCTGGCATCGGACCAGAACAAGCCCGACGGCCTGTGCGTCATCCGGCCGGCGCAGGGCCCGGCGTTCGTCGCCGCGTTGCCGGTGCGGCGCTTCCACGGCGTCGGCCCGGCCACGGCCACAAAAATGGCCGCGATGGGCATCCACACCGGCGCCGACCTGCGCGACCGCAGCCTTGGCGAACTTATCCGGCATTTCGGCAGCAGCGCCGGTTATTTCCACCGCGCCGCGCATGGCGACGATGACCGCCCGGTGCGCAGCGACCGTCCGCTGAAATCGGTCGGCGCCGAACGCACCTTCGACACCGACCTGCGCGACGCCGCCGATTTGCTGATGGCGCTCGAACCCGTAATCGAGGCCGCTTGGGTGCGGGTTGGCCGCGCCGGCGCTGCCGGTCGCACTCTCACCCTCAAGGCCAAGTTTGCCGATTTCAAGCTCATCGCCCGTTCCCGCACGCTGGCAACCCCGATCACCGACCGCCGCCTGTTCGCCGACACCGGGCGCGGTCTGCTGCAATCGCTGTTGCCGGCCGAACAGGGTATCAGATTGCTCGGACTGACGCTTTCCGCCCTTGATGGCGAGGCATCGCGCCCCGAGAACGCACAGCCACCGCTGGATTTCGGCGCCGATTGATGCGCCGCTTCCAGGTTCGGCGCTCTCAAATGCCCGCAAAAAGGATATATTTCGTCTCGGTATAGTCGAGGATGCCATGGCGTGAGCCTTCGCGCCCCATCCCCGATTGCTTGACGCCGCCGAACGGCGCGACTTCGGTGGAGATCAGCCCGGTGTTGACCCCGACCATGCCGACCTCCAGCGCTTCCGCCACCCGCCACGCCCGCGCGAGGTCGCGCGTGTAGAAATACCCCGCCAGCCCGACTTCGCTGTCATTGGCCATCGCGATAACTTCGGCCTCGCTGTCGAACGCGAACAGCGGCGCTAGCGGGCCAAAGGTTTCCTCGTGCGCCACAGCCATTGCCGGTGTGCAACCGGTGATGATCGTCGGAGCGAAAAAGCTGTGGCCCAGCGCATGGCGATGCCCGCCGGTGATCACCGTGCCGCCCTTGGCGATTGCATCGGCGATATGCGCCTCAACCTTGCGAACGGCAATGTCGTCGATTAATGGCCCCTGCGTGGTCCCCGGTGCCGTGCCTTCGCCGACCTGCAACGCCGCCACGGCTGCCACCAGCTTCGTCTCGAACGCCGCCGCAATCTCCCGCGCCACGAAGAACCGGTTCACGCACACGCACGTCTGCCCGCTGTTGCGGTATTTTGCCGTGATCGCCCCCGCCACCGCCGCATCGAGATCGGCATCGGCAAACACGATGAACGGTGCATTGCCGCCCAGCTCCATCGAAAGCTTCTTCATCGTCGGCGCGCATTGCGCCATCAGGATCTTGCCGACTTCGGTCGATCCGGTGAAACTCAGCTTGCGCACCACCGGGCTGGCGGTCAGTTCGCCGCCGATCACCCGCGACGACCCGGTGATGACGTTGAACACCCCTTTCGGCACCCCGGCGCGGTCTGCCAGTTCGGCCAGCGCCAGCGCGGTCAGCGGCGTCTGCGTCGCGGGCTTGAGCACCATCGTGCACCCTGCTGCCAGCGCCGGCCCGGCCTTGCGAGTGATCATCGCCGCCGGAAAATTCCACGGCGTGATCGCCGCAACCACACCGATCGCCTGCTGGATGACGACAATCCGCGCATCGGCGCGGTGGCTGGGGATGGTTTCGCCGTAAATCCGCTTGGCTTCCTCGGCGAACCATTCGATGAACGATGCCGCATAAGCAATCTCGCCTCTGGCCTCGGGCAGCGGCTTACCCTGCTCGCGAGTCAGGATCATCGCCAGATCGTCCAGGTTGGCCATGATCAGCTCGAACCAGCGCCGCAACACCTTCGACCGCTCGGCCGCCGTCCGCCCGCGCCACGCCGGCAAGGCTGCGTCGGCCGCTGCAATCGCTGCCTGCGTCGCGGCGGCCCCCAGGTCGGGCACCGCGCCCAACGTTTCGCCCGTCGCCGGATCATTCACCGCAATCGTCGGGGCACCGACCCATTCACCATCAACAAAGCACTGTTGCCGCAGCAGCATTGAGTCATTCAGGGCAATCGTCATGGTCACTCCGGGCATTTACAGGATCAGGCGGCAACATCGCCAAGGTAATATTTCATGGTCACTCCGTGGCAGCCATTGCGACCGTGGCCCCGCTCGTCGTCTCGCTGTACCATAACGCGAAGTCTGCCAAAAACGCCGCATAAAGATTGGCGCAATCGCTGCAACCTGTGTAGCGACGCCGGCCCATGCAAACGCCCATCAGCCTTGGCCTTGATTTCGGGACCACCAATTCGGTGGCGGCGCTGGCGCAGGGCGGCGTCTCCGACCTGGTCATGATAGATTCGCCGGACGGGCCCATCGCCGCCTTTCGCTCGGCGTTGTGCTTCTGGGAGGATGAAGCGGTGCGCGGCGGCATCGCCGCCGAGGCCGGGCCTTACGCCATCGCCGAATATCTCGAATATCCACAGGGCAGCCGCTTTATCCAGTCGTTCAAATCGGTCGCCGCCAGCGCAAGCTTCGAACACGCCACCATTTTCGATCGGCGCTACAAATTCGAGGAACTGGGGCGCAAATTCCTCGAAAAAATGGCGGCGCGCAGCCATGGCGCGCTGATCGGTGCCGACCGCATCGTCATTGGCCGTCCCGTCGTCTATGCCGGCCACGCGCCCAACGAAGCGCTCGCCCGCCAGCGCTACACCGCCATGTTCGCCGGGTTGGGGCCGCAACTCTATTATGTCCATGAACCACTCGGCGCCGCCTTCAGCTACGCCGCGCGCCTCACCGAGCCCGCCACCGTCCTCGTCGCCGATTTCGGTGGCGGCACCAGCGACTTCTCCATCGTTCATATCGCTGCCCCCGGCGCTGCACAGCGCTGCGTGCCGCTCGGCCATTCCGGCGTCGGCATCGCCGGCGACCGCTTCGACGCCCGCATCGTTGATAAACTGGTCATGCCGTTGCTCGGCAAGGGCGGCGCTTATCGCTCATTCGACAAGAATCTCGAAATTCCGCCCGGCTATTTCGCCGATTTTGCGGACTGGTCGCGGCTGGCGCTGATGCACAACCGCCGGACCCTCGCCGACCTCGAAAAGCTGCGCCGCGCTGCACTCGATCCGACCGCCATCGGCCGAATGATCGCCATTATCGAGGAGGAACTGGGCTTTCGCCTCCACCAAGCCGTCGGTCAAGTCAAACGCGACCTGTCGGATACGGAAACCGCCACCTTCCGCTTCAGCGGCGCCGGACTGGCCATCGAAGCCGAGGTCACCCGCAACCAGTTCGAAAGCTGGATCGCGGTCGAAATTGCCGAAATCGCGGCGGCCGTTGATCGCGCCATGATGATGGCCGGGGCGGAACCCCGCGCCATCGACCGGGTGTTCCTCACGGGCGGCTCATCGCTGATCCCGCGCATCCAGCGGCTGTTCGTCGATCGTTTTGGCGCCGACCGCATTGCGTCCGGCGGCGAATTGACCAGCATCGCGCACGGCCTGGCGTTGATCGGCCAGCAGGACGACCTTTCGACCTGGGCGACCTGACCACAAAAAATAATTGCCGGTTCAGTCCAGAAGGTGCGAGCTTATCACAAGGTTCGCACATTGGGCGTCACACACTCTTCATCGAGCAGAGTTTGCAGTCGCGGCAAAACGGTGCCAGAATGACCCTAAGCAAGACGGGGGCCCGTGACGAATGCTCGATGTTGAGTCGCTGAAGGCACCGCTAGGCGATCCGGCTGTCGGTCCGGATATGCGCGGCGACGTCGAGTTCAGCGAGATCGAGGACGCTCCGCGCGGCTTTGCCGCAATGAACCCCGGCGAGCTGAAGAAAGTCATTACCCGCTGCGCTGCGCTGTTCGCCACCACCAAGGATCAGGCGTTGGCGATCGTCGCGCTCGAAGCGGCGGCGCGGCTGGGTGATCTTGCCGAAATGCGCGCTGCCACGGCGCTGATCGAGCATCTCATCGCCGATCATTGGGACGATTACCACCCCGGTCCTGCCGATGAGATGGGCGAGGCGCGAATCAACGAGCTTGGCGCGCTGAAACGCCGTGCCGCGCTGCTGCTGCCATTGTCAAAGCTGGCGCTGGCCAAATTGCCGGGGCCGGGCGACCTGGGGTTCACAATCGGCATGGTCAAGGTCGCCACCGTCCCCGTGGCGGCGTGGAGCGAGGAAGACGAGACCAAGCTCGGCGAAATGGTCGAAAAGGGTAACGCTACCAAGATCGACGCCGATATCCAGCGTCTGCAACGCGAACGCGGCCGCATGCTGCGCGGCATCGCCCGGGCCGTGTCGCCCGACGCGCGCATAATAGATGCCAACGCCAATGTCAGCTTTGAAGACATGGCCGATATTCCCGATGCGGAAAATATCGCCCGCATCATCATCGCCCAGATCTCCGACGCCGCAGCGCCACTTTCGGATTTCGGCGACGCGTTGCTCGGCATCGACGAGGCCATGGAAAGCCGGCTGGGCAGCAGCCCGGGCCTGAGCACCGTCGCCAGTGAAGTCTATGCCATGGCCAAGGCCTGCACTGCCTTTGCCGAGGCGTTTGCCGAACCCGATCCCACAGCGGCGGCGGACACCGCGAGCGAGGCGCCGGCCGCAGCCATAGGCGGCAGCACACCGGCGCGCGGCGGCACATTGGGGCTAGAATCAGTTCGCAATCGCGCCGATGTCGTGACCGCCATGGATTCGATCATTCGTTACTATTCCGAACATGAACCCGCCAGCCCGGTGCCGGTGATGGTGCGGCGGATTCGGGGCTGGGTTAACAAGGACTTTCTGGAGGTCATGCGCGATATTGCGCCGAACCAGGCTGATGAACTAACGAAGCTATTGGTCTCGCCTGATTCTTAATGTAAGCTGACAAAATCAGGGGTGATTTTAAAGTTGGGGAGTTGAAATGGCACAAACAAGCACAAAATTCATCAAGCGCAATCGCCCGCCGCGCGTTCACATTGAATATGAAGTGCAAACCTATGGCGCGTCTGAAAAGGTATCGCTGCCGTTCGTGATGGGTGTCCTTTCCGATCTCTCCGGCAAGTCGGAGAAAGAAAAGAAGGAAATGCCTGACCGTGATTTCAGCGATGTCAGCATGGACAACTTTGGCGAATTTCAAAAAAGCATCGCGCCCCGTGCGGCTTTCTTCACCGACAATAAATTGACCGGCGAAGGTCAGATGGCCGTCGACTTGACTTTCAATTCGATGGACGATTTTGCGCCGGGCAAGGTCGCCGAAAACGTTCCTGCCACTGCCAAATTGCTGGAAGCGCGTCGTGAGCTGTCCGATTTGCTCGCTTACATGGGCGGCAAGGACAAGGCGCAGGATGTCATCGATTCGTTGCTCTCCAATCCCGACCTGCTGAAAACCCTCGCAGCCGAATCAAAGGCCCGCAACGCCGACCCTGAGTGAGGTTGGTGAGCGTTACAGCGAAGTATCGATTGGCGAAATCAATTCCGAGGGAATGGCGAAATGGCAACTGATCCGAACAAAGCCGCCGCAGCATCGGCCGGCGCCGTAACAGAAAATGTCGACGATTTTGGCGCGCTTTTGCTGAAGGAATTCAAGCCGCGCAGTGATGAGGCCAAGACCCGCATCGAAGGCGCGGTGCGCACGCTTGCCGAACAGGCGCTGGCGGGCACCAATGTCGTCTCGGGCGATGTCATCGGCACCATCGGCTCGATGATCAACGCGCTCGACGCAAAGCTGTCCGAACAAGTCAACGCGATCATCCATCACCCTGAGTTCCAGGCGCTGGAATCGGCGTGGCGCGGCGTCCACCATCTGGTCATGAACACCGAAACCGACAAGGATCTCAAGATCCGCGTCATGAACGTTTCAAAGGATGAGCTGCGGCGGATGTTCGGCAGCTATCGCGGTGCCGCTTGGGATCAGTCGCCGCTGTTCAAGCGCGTCTACGAAGCCGAATTCGGTCAATTGGGCGGTGAGCCATTGGGCTGCATGGTCGGCGATTATTATTTCAGCCACTCCAAGACCGATGTCGATGTGCTTGAAGGCATGGCAAAGATCGCTTCGGCGTCACACTGCCCCTTCGTCTCGGGCACCTCGCCGAACCTGCTCGGCTTCGACACCTGGCAGGAACTGACCAAGCCGCGCGATCTCGGTGCCATTTTCAATACTGTTGAATATGGGCCCTGGCGGTCGCTGCGCGCCAAGGAAGACACGCGCTACATTGCATTGACCATGCCGCGCGTACTGGCGCGGTCGCCCTATGGTGCCAATGCCGAGCCGGTCGAGGAATTCGCCTTCGAGGAAATTACCGGCGGCGAACATGACAACTACGCTTGGATGAACGCTGCATATGCCATGGCGGTCCGTATCAATTCGGCGTTCAAGGAATATGGCTGGTGCACCCGCATCCGCGGCGTCCAATCGGGAGGCACCGTCGAAAATCTGCCAACCGCGTTCTTCCCGACCGACGAAGGCGCCACAGCGGTCAAGTGCCCGACCGAAATCGCCATCAGCGACCGGCGCGAGGGCGAACTTTCGGCCGCGGGCCTGATTTCGCTCATCCACCGCAAGAACACCGACCAAGCGACCTTCATCGGTGCCCAGACGCTGCATCAACCCAAGGAATATACTGACAAGGGCGCCACCGCAAATTCGCGGATTTCGGCGCGCCTGCCATATATTTTCACCAGCGCCCGTTTTGCCCATTACCTGAAGTGCATGGTGCGTGACTGGGTAGGCGGCACGCCGACTGTGAATCAACTGTCTGTGCGGCTCAACGACTGGGTCAATCTTTACGTCGACGGCATGCCCGATGTGTCGAGCGAAGAGCAAAAGGCACGTCAGCCTTTGAAGGGAGCGTCGATTACGCTCGCAGAAGACGAGGAAAACCCTGGCTATTATCGTGCTGCGTTTGAATTCGTCCCTCACTTCCAGATGGAAGGCATGGACATCACGCTCAGCATGACCTCGCAACTCCGCCAGGCATCGAAGTAACTACGTCGCTTAACTTTAGTATAGAAAGGAACGCAAATGGCTATTGATATGTTCTTGAAGTGCACGGACCTTCCGGGCGAGTCGGTCGACAATACCTACGCTGGTTCGATTGACGTGCTCGCTTGGTCGTGGGGCCTTAGCCAGTCCGGAACCACCCATGCAGGCCCCGGCGCTGGCGCCGGCAAGGTCAATGTGCAGGATCTGTCGCTGACCAAATATGTCGACAAGTCGAGCCCCAAGCTCCAGCTGTTCTGCTGCAACGGCAAGCACGTCACGACAGCGATGCTCGTTGTCCGCAAGGCCGGTGAAAAGCCGCTCGAATATATAAAGATCACCATGACCGACGTCATCATCACGTCGGTGTCGACCGGTGGTTCGGGCGGCGAAGACCGGTTGACTGAAAATGTCAGCCTCAACTTTGCCAAGGTAAAGTTCGAATATACGCCGCAGAAGAAGGACGGCTCGGGCGACACTGCGGTGCCTTACACTTGGAACATCGCCAAGAATATTGCCGAATAAAGCCGTCCTCGGAGTCGCCTGTCATGGATGCCGAACAACTTCTCAAGGCAGGCGACATTCCCGGCGCGCGCGCGTTCCTTGCAGCGGAGCTGAAACGCGCCCCGCAAGACGTGCGCGCGCGACAATTTTTCTGGCAGTTGATGGCTATCGTCGGCGATCTCGACAAAGCCGACAGTCAGTTGAAGGCGCTCGGCGGCGTCCAGGCATCAGCGATGATGATGGGCAGCGTCTACATGCAATGCATCAATGCCGAACGCCTGCGTATCAAGACCTTCGCCGGTGAACTAGCGCCCAAATCGCTGGTCGGGGTCGAGCCATGGGTCGAAGGTCTGCTCGCAGCCCGCACCGCCACTATCAAAGGTGAAGGCAATGCCACCGACCGCCATGATGCGGCGTTGGCGGAAGCGCCGGCTTCACCCGGCACCATCGACGGCGCGTCGTTCGAATGGCTTGCCGATGCCGACGGCCGCTTCGGCCCCATGCTTGAAGTCATCATCGGCGCCGATTATGGCTTCATTCCCTTTGTCGCGATGAACCGCATCCGCGCCGAACCGGTCGCCGATTTGCGCGATACCGTGTGGCGACCGGCGGAAATCAGCCTGAAATCTGGCCAATCGTCGATGGTTTTCATCCCCGCGCGCTATCCGGGCACCACTGCCACCGGCGATTCGGCGCTGATGCTCGGCCGCCGCACCGATTGGATCACTGCCGGCGATCTCGAAATCGGGCTGGGCCAACGCCTGCTCGCCACCGACATCGACGATCATGGCGTGCTTGAGCCGTTCGATATCAGGCTGACCTAGTTTATGGCGAACATGACGCCGCTCAAGCCGTCGGTTCTCGACAAGCTGATCGGCGACCTGTCGCGGGTCCGCAGCGACGGTAGCCGTGATCTGCTGCCGTGCTTCGTGCCCCGTCTCGACCGCTTCAACGAGGATGAACTGCGCAGCTGCGTCCGCCGCGATATAGAATGGCTGCTCAACGTCGTGCATTTCGAAGCGGCGGTAAACCTCGACGATTACCCCGAAATCGCCACCTCCGTGCTCAACCACGGCCTGCCCGAACTCATCGGCCGCTCGATCGACCGCCCGGCGCTGGCGCGGCGCAGCGAGGAGATTTCCAACGCCGTGCTGGCCTATGAGCCGCGTCTCATCCCCGGCTCGATCGAAGTGCTGCTCGATGAAGGCGAAGTCGGCTTCGAAAACCGTCTGCGCTTCGTCATCCACGGCCATTTGATGAACTCAGTCGACGATGGCTTCATCGCGCTTTACACCGCTATCGACCTCGATACGGGCAATGTTGAGATCAACGCATGACGTTGAGTCATCTCGACAGCGTCATTAGTTTCGGGTTGGGCACATGACCGCGATCGATCCGCGCCTGCTCCAGCACTACAATCGCGAGCTCGGCTATCTGCGGCGCCAGACGGCGGTCTTTTCCGAAGACCATGGCCAGGTCGCTGGCCGTCTCGGGCTGGATGCGCCGACCAACCCCGATCCGCATGTCGAGCGCCTGCTCGAAGGCGTCGCTTATCTCAACGCGCGCGTTCGGCTGAAACTCGACGATCAGTTTCCGGATTTCACCCAATATCTGCTCGACGCGCTTTACCCGCAATATGTCAGCCCGACGCCGGCGATGGGCATTGTCACGCTCACGCCGACGCCAGGCGAAGCCGCGCTGATCGAAGGACCGCAGGTCAAACGCGGCAGCACGGTCTTTGCGTCGCTCTCAACCGAATCGATCACGCCTGTCGAGTTCCGCACCGGGCAGGATGTAACGTTGTGGCCATTGAAGCTCGTTGCCGCCGATTATCTGGCGACCCGCGCCGCCGTGGCCACCGCCACCGGCACTGCCGTTGGCGAAGCGGCGCTGCGGCTGCGGCTGGAGATGACCTGCGACGGCAATCTCGCCGACTTGGCTATCGATCACCTCGATCTGTTCATCGATGGCGCCGAGGATGTTCCGGGCCGGCTGCTCCATCAACTGCTGGCCGAATCCTACCCGGCGCTGCTGTGCTCGGTCGATCGTGGCCGCCGCAACGCCTGGAATGTCGCCGCCGGCAGCGTCGAATCGCACGGCCTTGGCGCCGAACAGGCGCTGTTGCCCGCCGATCTGCGCGCCTTTCGCGGCTATCGGCTGCTCGCCGAATATTATGCCATGCCGGAGAAGTTCCGCTTCATTCGCCTCACCGGCCTGCGTGCCGGCTTTGCGCGCGGCGAACGCCAGATCGACATCGTCGTGCCGCTCAAGCGCTGCGTGCCGGCCCTCGCTGCCGCCGTCGCCATCGACAATTTCCGCCTCCATGCCACGCCGGTCGTCAACCTTTACAAGCGCCATTTTGACCGGGTGCCGGTCGAGCGCGGCCAAGCCGATTATCTCGTGCTTGCCGACCGGTCGCGGTTGCAGGACCATGAAATCTACGGGCTGACCAACGTGTCGGCGTATCGCACCGGCGATAGCGCCGGCATGGCGGTGCAGCCGCTCTATGCCCGCAATGCCGAGCGCGGCGACCAGCCGCTGTATTATTCGCTGCGCCGCCGCCTGCGCCGCATGTCGGAAGCCGAACGCCGCCGCCGCCGCGAAAGTGACTATATCGGCTCGGAAACCTGGATCGCGCTGTCGGCCCCCGGCGCCCCCGGCGTGGTCGACGATATCGCCGAACTCGCCGTCGAAGGCTGGGTGACCAACCGTGCCTTGCCAACCCGGCTCCGCCCCGGTGCACCCGATCTGGTGCTCACCCTCGAAGACATGGCCAATGTCGACGGCGTCCGCATGATCCGCGGTCCCACCCGCCCCCAACCGCCGCTCGGACTGGGCGATGGCGCGTGGCGCATTGTTTCGCACCTCGCCCCCGGCAACCGCGGCTTCGCGCGCAGCGACGGCAGCCCCGATGTGCTGCTCGATCATCTGCGGCTGTATCTGCGCGACGAGGCGCCCGCGCTGCGCCGCGAAATCCAGGGCATCACCGGGCTCAACGCGGCGC
>JAYUUE010000177.1:0-1499 GCA_043754785.1 Polymorphobacter sp.
GGCATGGGCGCCATCGTCCGCACCGCCGGGCTCAAGCGCTCATCGGAAGATATCCGACGCGATTTCGATTACCTGACCCGGCTGTGGGACGAAATCCGCGAAAAGACTCTCGCCAGCTCGGCGCCGGCATTGATCCATCAGGATTCGGACCTGATCAAGCGCGCCATCCGCGACATTTATCACCGCGACATCGACCAGGTGCTCGTCGAAGGCCCCGAAGGTTTTGCCGATGCCCAGCGTTTCATGTCGATGCTGATGCCCGGCCACACGCCCAAGGTCGTCGAATATGCCGACAATGTCCCATTATTCCAGCGCTTCGGCGTCGAACAGCAATTGGAGGGCATGTATCAACCGGTCGTCCAGCTTAAATCCGGCGGCTATATCGTCATCAACCCAACCGAGGCGCTGGTGTCGATCGACATCAACTCGGGGCGCTCGACCCGCGAATATGGCATTGAAGACACCGCCACCAAGACCAACCTGGAGGCCGCCGACGAAATCGGCCGGCAGCTGCGCCTGCGGGATATGGCCGGGCTGGTGGTCATCGATTTCATCGACATGGAAGTTTCAGCCAACAACCGCCGCGTCGAAAAAGCCATGAAGGATGCGCTGCGCAACGACCGTGCCCGCATCCAGATCGGCCGCATCTCGTCGTTCGGGCTGATGGAGATGAGCCGGCAGCGCCTGCGCACCGGCATATTGGAAGCCAGCACCCATATCTGCCCGATGTGCGATGGCACCGGCATGGTGCGGTCGGTATCATCGGCCGCGCTGGCGGCATTGCGCGCGCTCGAAGCCGAGGCGCTGCGAGGCCGCGCCTCCGAATTCACGCTGAGGGCCGGCGATGAAGTCGCGGTGTATATCCTCAACAAGAAGCGCATCGAGCTCGCTGAACTCGAAGAACTTTATGGTGTCACCATCGTCACGGTTCCCGACGAATCGCTGATCGGCCCCAATTTCGCCATCGACGAGCGTGGGCCGGCGCCGACCAAGAAGGTTGAAATGCGCCCCCTGCCGGTGCCGGTGCGGATCGAGGACGATCCCGACGATTTCATCAACGACGCCAATGAGGACGAGGATAGCGACGAACGCCCGGCAGGTGAGCGTGACGGCGATCGCGCCGAACGGGGCAGCGAGCGCAATGGCGAACGGGGCGGTCGCAACAAGCGCCGCCGCCGTGGTGGCCGCACCAGCCGCGACGAGGCAGCCGGTGACGCACCAACCGGCGCTTTGGAGCCGGCCGATGGTGACGACAGTGAAGTGGTCGCTCAACCGGGCGAGACCGCCGACGAAGCCGATGCACGCGGCGGTCGCGACGGCGGCGACCGCAAGCGCCGGCGCCGCGGGCGCCGCGGTAAGCGTGACGGTGCAGCGGCGCCTACTGAAGCTGGGCCGGTTGATACTGGAGCTGGCGAAACCGGTGCCTTTGAAACTGGCGATGCTGTTGTCGCGCCGCGAGCCGAAGCGCCGGGCACAGACGGGGACACCACAAAGCCCAA
>JAYUUE010000178.1:0-4422 GCA_043754785.1 Polymorphobacter sp.
AATGATCCCGCCGGGACCGCTGGCGGCGTCAACGGCACATTGGCCAATATCGCCCCCAACGCTGTGGATTTTGCCGCGCTGGATGGCATCTACGCCGGGCTGGACTCCACCCAGCTTGCCTCGACGCGTCCGACGCTGCGTGCCGGTGAAGGTTTCAGCGTCGATGGGCGGGACCATGATACGCTGACGGCGGTCCCCGAGCCAGCCAGCTGGCTTTTGCTGATCACGGGCTTCACCGCAGTTGGCACGATGCTGCGCCGGCAGCGCCGGGCGATTATTGCCTGAAGCAATATTGCCGGGCGCTGCCGCGCGTTACCAGCCGCAGAGCATCAGGGGGCAAGGAAGCGCCAAGTCCTTGCCCCGGCCCATCGGGACGCCGATCAGAAGCGGAACCCGGCCGTTACCCGCATGCTGTGCCAGCGCATATGGTCGCTGGTGAAGCGGAAATCGGTGCCGTTGGGGTTGCCGAGGAGGAACGGGTTTGTCGCCGGGGCCGTGCCGGCGCCAACGCGCACCTGGCTCTTGTCGGCGGTAATGTCGGTGTACAGATATTCCAGCCCGATCGACAGGTTGCGCATGATGCGCTGTTCGATACCGCCGCCGACGTTATAGCCCCATTCGTTGCCGGTGCCATTGGCGGTGAAGCTGTTGAGCACGTTCGAGCTGGCGATCCGGGTGCGAACGCGTGCGTAGCTGGGGCCGCCGGCGGCGTAGAACAGCGTTGTATCATTGGGGGTATAGCCGGCACGCACACGGCCGTTGACGTTCCATCGGGCGTCGCGGGTCATGGTGTAGCTCGCCGGCGTGATCGAAAACGCGGTTGCGCTCTCGTTCAGCTCGGGTCGGCCGAACTCGCCGACCAGGCCGAAGACAAAGCGCCCGCGCTGTACATCGGCACCGACACGGCCATAATATTCAATACCCTGCCGGCTGTAGCGACAATCGCCGGCAGCCGACGAATTGGCAATGCCGGGGCAAAACCCGGGTGAAAAGGCGTTGATGCCGGCGACATTGGTAATCGTATCCCCGAAAGTACCGTCGAGATTGCGGTCGAAGCGGATGCCGTTTTGGCGGGTGGCGAGAAAAGCGCCGCCGAACGAACCACCGACATAAAGACCCGAAAAGCCCTTGCCGCCCGCCATAGGCTGGCTGGTCGCGGCATCAAAGGTCGGATTGGCCGGCGTCGCGGTCTGCGCGCTGGCGGGAAGGGCAATAACAAGGGCTGCAACTGGCATTGTAAGGAGGAAACGCATCGGAAGCTCCACAATATGACGGGAGCCAAAAAATACGAACGACGCTGTTCGGGGATGCAGACGCGCACCAATCGAACCACAGGGTGTGACATTCGGGAGACAGCCAGGGTCAGGCCTACTGGCAGCGCGCGGCGCGCGGCAAATGTGCGCCCGTGGCTTGCGCTTCCGGTCGCCGCCGCCGCATAGCGGCCCAATGAGCGGACCTATCCACATCATCGGCGGCGGCCTTGCTGGCTCCGAAGCCGCCTGGGCGTGCGCGCGCGCCGGCGTCCCCGTCATCCTCCACGAAATGCGCGGGGTGCACGGGACCGACGCGCACCACACCGACAAGCTCGCCGAACTCGTCTGCTCGAACAGCTTTCGTTCCGATGATCCCGACAACAACGCCGTCGGCCTCATCCACCAGGAAATGCGAGCGCTCGGCAGCCTGATCATGGCAGCGGCCGATGCGGCGCGGGTGCCGGCCGGGTCGGCGCTCGCCGTCGACCGCGATGATTTCGCCGGGCACGTCACCGCCGCCATCGAGGCCGAGCCGCTGATCACCGTGCGCCGCGAGATGGTGGCGGGCCTGCCGCCGGCGGATTGGGGCAACGTCATCATCGCCACCGGGCCGTTGACCGCCACGGCGCTCGCCGAGGCCATCCAGCAACTGACCGGCGAGGACCAACTCGCGTTCTTCGATGCCATCGCCCCGGTTATCCACCGCGATTCGATCGACATGGATATCGTCTGGGCGCAATCACGCTGGGACCGACCCAATGAAAATGGCGATACCCAGGATTACCTCAACTGCCCGCTCGACAAGGACCAGTACAACGCCTTTGTCGATGCGATGATCGCCGCCGAAACCAGCGATTTCAAGGACTGGGAAGCCAATACGCCGTATTTCGACGGCTGCATGCCCATCGAAGTCATGGTCGAACGCGGCCGCAACACGCCGCGGTTCGGCCCGATGAAGCCCGTCGGCTTGACCAACCCGCGTACCGGCCGGCGGGCATGGGCGGTCGTGCAACTGCGTCAGGACAACGCGCTCGGCACGCTGTGGAACATGGTCGGCTTTCAAACCAAGATGCGCCATGCCGATCAGGTCCGGGTTTTTCGCATGATCCCCGGGCTGGAGCGCGCCGAGTTTGCGCGGCTGGGCGGCTTGCACCGCAACACCTTCATCAAATCACCGGTGCTGCTCGACGCAACGCTGCGGCTGAAACTCGACCCGCGGATCCGCTTCGCCGGCCAGATCACCGGCTGCGAAGGCTAAGTCGAAAGCGCCGCCATCGGGCTTGTCGCGGCGCGCTTCGCCGTCGCCGACGCCCGCGGCGAAACCCCGGTGCCACCACCGCCCACCACGGCGCTGGGCGCGCTGCTCAGCCACATCACCGGCGGCGCCGATGCCAAACACTTCCAGCCGATGAACGTCAATTTCGGCCTGTTCCCACCCCTCACCCCGCCGCCGCTGACCAAGGACCAGCGCAAACCGCAACTGGTGGCCCGCGCGCGTGCCGATCTGGCGGACTGGATGGCGCCATGAGTAGCGTCGATTTTCAACCCACTCTTGCCAGTCCCGCCGTCAGCCTGCGGCCGCTCGCGCCGGACGATTGGCCAGCGCTTTACGCCGTTGCTTCCGACCCGCTGATCTGGGCGGTTCACCCGGCGCACGACCGCTGGCAGGAACCGGTGTTCCGCGCCTTTTTTGCCGCCGCCCTCGCCAGCGGCGGCGCGCTTGTCGCCATCGATCCCGCCACCGGCGCCATCATCGGCTCGTCGCGCTTCGATACCGGCCGCGCCGGCCCCGTCGAAGTCGAGATCGGCTGGACATTTCTGGCGCGCAGCCATTGGGGTGGTCCGACCAACGCCGCGATGAAGGCGCTGATGATCGCCCATGCCCTTCAACATTTCGATCGCGTCATTTTCCTGATCGGCGAGTCGAACATCCGTTCGCGGCGCGCGCTGGAAAGGATTGGCGGAACCCTGACCGACCGTGAAGACATGACGATACTGGCCGGCGTCGCGGTCCGCCATGTCATCTATGCCATTGACCGTGAAAGTTTCGCTACCGGACCATTGTCCACTGGCGTTCCAGCATCTACCCAGCGGCGATGAAAGGCAGGCAGGGTCCGATCGCTGCACTTTTTGCGCGCATACGCGCCGTGCGCGACTGGTTCGGGTCACCCGCCGGGCGCCGCTTCACGATGATCGCCAGCTTCGTCATGTCGGCGATCATCCTGGCGCTGCTTGTCCAGGCCATCACCAGTGTCGGCTGGCGGGAGCTTGTTGCCGTCACGCCGACCACGCCGCTTTACTGGCAGTTGTTTATCACCTTCTACTTCTTTCAACCGCTGATCGATTGGCAGATTTTCCGTCACTGGTGGAAACTCGGTTGGCGCACGCTGGCGATGTTCTTGAAGCGCCGCGTCATGAACGAGGCGCTGTTCAGCTATGCCGGCGACGCCTTCATGATGGCGTGGGCGGTCACGCGCTTCGACATCGCCTTCGATCTCGAAAACGCGGCAGCGCCCCGGCTCGGCCGCGGGGATGGCCCCGGCGTCCACGCCGCCGAGGCGCCGATTGCGGCAATCAAGGATGTGGCGATCACCTCGGGCCTCGCCGGCAATCTGTTCACCCTGCTCATGCTCGGGCTGGCGATCCTGCTCGGCGGCGATACGGTCATCGACAGCGCGATCGACCCGGCGACCGTGCGCCGCATGATCATCGGTTTTGCCCTCCTCATCGGGCTCAGCCTGACCATCGTCTTCAACCGCAACCGCGTCCTCACCCTCACAGCGGCGGCTAACATGCGGACCTTCTGGCTGCACCTGGTGCGCGTCTCGGCAATGCATTTCCTGCTCGTGGCGACCTGGTTCGTCGCCCTTCCCGGCATCGGCATCGGCACCTGGCTGGTGCTCGGCGCGCTGCGGCTGGTCATCGGCCGCATGCCGGTGCCCAACAAGGAGCTGCTGTTCGCTGCCCTCGCCGTCGATCTGACCGGCGACGCCTCGGTGCAGGTCGCGGCGCTGATGGCGGCACAGGGCGTGCTTTATCTCGCCGCGCACGGCGCCGCGTGGCTGATGGCCAGCGCTATCGATGAGACAACCCCTGCGGATGCTACCAAACCCTTGCCATAAGGCGCTTTTCCTTTGGCGCGCCTCCTCCTATAGTTGTGCATCACACC
>JAYUUE010000179.1:0-4393 GCA_043754785.1 Polymorphobacter sp.
GCCCGCCGCCTCCCGCCGTCGGCCGTCGAGGATGCGGTGCAGGACACGCTGATCGCCATCCATGCCAAGCGCCATACCTGGGACCCGGCGCGGCCGTTCGGCCCTTGGCTGGCCGGTATCGCCCGTTACAAATGGATCGACCGGCTGCGCATCGCCGCGCGCCACGCCGCCGACGAGCTGCCCGAAAGCCTTGGCATTCCTGACCACGGCGCCGCCGTGACCAGCGCCGCCGCGCTGATGGGCCTTATGGCGGCGCTCAAGCCCGCGCAGGCCGAGGTCATCCGCCTCGTCAAGCTGGAGGGGATGAGCATCGAGGAAGCGGCAGCGCGAACCGGGCAATCACCGGCGCTGGTCAAGGTCAACATTCACCGCGGCCTCGGCCGCTTGGCGCATATTGTCGAAAGCACCCTCAATGTCGATTGACACCCCCAACGCCTTCCTGGATGGGCTGGCCGCCGATCTGGGCGCCGTCAAACCGCGCCAGCCGGGCCGCGAGGCGATGCTGATCGCAGTGCTCATCGTGGCCGAACTGGTGCTGTTCAGCGTGCTCCACGATCTGCGCCCCGACATGCCGGCGGCGATGGAAACCCCGGCGTTCTGGTGGAAATCCGCCAGCTTCGCCATCATCGCCGCGCTCGCGGCGGCAGCGATGCTGGTCTCGCTCGATCCGGCAACCACGACGGCGCGGCAGCTGTCCGGGCTATGGCGCGCGCTGGCGGTCGCGGCGCCGCTGGCGCTGGCGACGGGCTGGCTGATCGATGCCGGCGCTTCGGGCCGCAACGCGTTGCTGGCGCGGCTCGAATTTCGCGAGGGGCTCGATTGCCTCGCCAATATCGGGCTTTTGTCGCTGCCGCTGGTGCTGGCCTTCGGGCTCCTCATGCGGCGCGGCGCGCCCACCCAGCCGGCGCGCACGGCAGCAGCAGCCGGGCTGGCGGCGGCGGGGTTCGGGGCGTTCGTCTTTGCCTTTCACTGCCCGCACGACGATCCGCTTTATGTCGCTATGTGGTACGGCGGCGGCGTGCTGGCGGTCGCGGGACTGGCGCGGCTGGTGCTGCCGCGCCTGACGCGCTGGTAACGCTACGCCGCAGCGAGGCTCTTCTCGACATCGGCGACGCTGTGCCCGGTAAGGTCCTTGGCAATTTCGCCGAGCAGGATCGCCGAAAGCGCCTTGTGATAATGTTTGCGCAATTCGCCCAGCGTGCGCGGCGCGGCGACGATGATCAAATTGTCGATCTTGCCGTCGAGCACGCGCTTGTTGAGCATTTCGGCAATCCCGGCGGCAAAGCTGTCCTCGTTCTGCTGGCTGTCGTCGGGGTTGGCGGCGCTGCTGTGGTGACGGCCGCCAGAGCCCATGTTGTCGGTCGACACGTCCGCATCGGGCAGCGCGGTCAGCTGCGGGGCCGCCTCGTCGCCGCTGTTGCGGAACAGATTGAGGATTTCGCCGTCGGCGACAGCGACGATCGTGCCATGGGGTATGAGCATGTGGTGTCCTTTGCTGGGGGTTACCGACAGGCAACGCACCGCGAGCGCATTTGGACCCTTCAGTCGCGCCGCCAATGATAGGTCATGTCGGGCACTTTCTCCGCGTTGCGCGCGCCGTCGGTGCGTTCCTCGACGATAAAGCCGTGGCGGTCGTAAAGCGCCTGTGCCCGCATGTTCGATTGGAAGGTATAAAGCCGCAATTCGGACGGTTGGTCTTGGGCCAGCAGCACCAGGCTGCTGCCGACGCCTTGCCCGTGCAAAGCGGGCTCGACATAGACATGGTCGATCCAGCCCGGCAGCAATGCCACATGGCCGCAGAGGCGCGCGCCGTCGAAAATACCCCATACCGGGCCGCCGGGCAGGACCTCGTCGCGGTAAAGTGCGATGAACTCGGCCGGCGTGTGCAGGCTGGTGTCATAGCCTGGGATCAACGCCCCGGCGCGGCGGTGCAGATCGGCGGCGGCGGCATCGTCCAGCGTCAGGCGGCGAGTAGCGAACACCCACCAAGGCTAGACCGGCACCGGCGCCGCAACTGCCTGGCTCAGCCGCGCCCGGCAACCGTCGCGGCGATGATCGGGCCACCGGCGCCAGTGTGGACAAAGGCCGCAACCGCCAGGCCGGACCGGGTGGCGGCGGGGATGGCAAAATGCGCCGCACCGCCGCTCCAGCGCCCGATCTTGATCAGCTCGCGGACGATGTTGCGATGCGGGAGCGTCTTGCCGCCGTTTTCGCCGGCCTTGACCGCCACGTCGATAGCGCGCGGCTCATAGCGAACGAGCCAGATGTCCGATGCCTTGTCGGCACTGCCGGCCACATCGACACCCGTACCGGTAATCGCCACCGCAGGGCCACCAGTGCCGCGATCCGACTTGCCAATCAGCGCCTGCAACGGCTCGAGGCGCGTGCCGACGATATTGGCGCGGCCGTTGATCACCACCTGCGGCGTCCACACATGAGCGTTTTTGAAAGCGCGGGCATAATCCCATTGCCGGTCGGTGAATTGCTGCTTGGCAAACACGTCCTTCCAGCCAAGCCCTTCCCAATAGGTCACGGCATACGACAGCGCGAGCACTTCGGGCTGGATCGACAGCGCGTTCACATTGGCGTTGGCCGGCGGACACGACGAGCAGCCCTGCGACTGGAACACCTCGATGACAGTCGGGTGGCGCGCGTCGGCGGCATGGGCGACGGCGGGGAGGGTGAGGGCGAGCAGGGCGATGCGTTTGGGCGACATGGCGGCGGGCTTTCAGAGGGCGGACACTCTGGAGTTCGGCGGGTCGGGGAATGCGGTTACAAACAGGCGCGAAGGGCAGCAAGGGCACGGGCGAAGCCCATGCTGGCGTCGGACGGGTTCGGTCCGGTAACCGGACCGCCCCGCCGGTCGGTCTGGCGCCTATCGGCGCGCTACGCTGCGCGATGTGCGCTCGCGGCGCTCAGACCCACCCCTCCAGCACCTGATCCGGCGGCCGATGCCCATCCGCCCAGACCCGGATATTGGCAATGACCTTTTCCCCCATCGCCTGGCGCCCTTCGAAGGTCGCGCTGCCCATGTGCGGCACCAGCACCACCCCCGGCAAATCCATCAGCCGCGGGTCGATGGCGGGCTCATTCTCGAACACATCTAGGCCCGCGCCGGCGATCTTGCCCGCCGTCAGCGCCTCGCACAGCGCATTCTCGTCGATGATCTCGCCGCGCGCTGCGTTGATGATATAGGCCTGGCGCTGCATCAGCGCGAACTGCTGTGCGCCGATCAGATGGTGGGTGTCCTCGGTGTGCGGGCAGTTGATGGTGATGATGTCGACCCGCGACAGCATGGCATCCAGGCTGTCCCACCACGTCGCCTCCAGCGCGCCTTCCACCTCAGCCGGCAGCCGGTGGCGGTTGTGATAATGCACCGTCAAGCCGAAGGCGCGCGCCCGCGTCGCCACCGCCCGCCCGATGCGCCCCATGCCGATGATGCCGAGCCGCTTGCCGGTGATCCGGTGGCCCAGCATTCCGGTCGGCGACCAGCCGCGCCATTCGCCGGCGCGCACCAGTTTCTCGCCTTCGGCCAGCCGGCGCGGCACACTGAGGATCAGCGCCATCACCATGTCGGCGGTGTCATCGGTCAACACGCCCGGCGTGTTGGTGACGACCACCCCCGCCGCGCGCGCCGCACCCAGATCGATATGATCGACCCCGACGCCGAAATTGGCGAGCAATTTCATGCGAACCACGCCGGCAAACACACCCGCGTCGATATGATCTGTCACCGTGCCGACCAGCACGTCGCAGCGCCCGGCGGCGTCCGCCAGCTGCACCGCCGTCATCGGCGCATCGGTCAGGTTTAGCTCGACATCGAACAATTCGGCCATCCGCGTTTCAACCGGCTGCGGCAGCCGGCGCGTGACGATGACCTTGGGGCGTGGCCGGGGCGAAAAGGATGTGGGATGCGGTGCCATGACGCCAAGGGTTGCCCCGTGCCGCCCAGTGCGTCAAGACACGGCCATGCGTCCCGCCCGCCTTTTGCTGCTGACCGCGCTTTGCGCTGCGACCCCGGCGCTCGCCGCGTCGGAGGAGCGCGCCGATGGCACCACCACCTTGCCGGTGCCGCGCTTTGTGTCGCTCAAGTCCAACTCGGCGATGATGCGTTCCGGCCCCGAAGAACGCTTCCCGATCCTGTGGGAATACAAGCGCCGCGGGCTACCGCTCGAGATCATCAAGGAATACAAGATCTGGCGCCAGGTCCGCGACCCCGATGGCACCATCGGCTGGATGAACAAGTCGCTGCTCACCGGGGTGCGCACCGGCTTCATTCGCGAGTCGACCCGCACCCTTTACGTGGCACCCGACCTGCAATCCCGCATTGCCTGGCGCATCGAACCCGGCACGGTGGTGACCATCACCCTGTGCGAAACTGCCTGGTGCCGCG
>JAYUUE010000180.1:0-4393 GCA_043754785.1 Polymorphobacter sp.
CCTAACTTGCGGCGCGACTCGCGCCCATCCGGCCAGCGAGGCCTTCCCTCGCCGAACTCGTCTGACGACAACATGGGCTTTGCCCATGTCTCTTTTTTACTTGAACCTGCAAACACACCCCTCACCCGGGCCGCGCAAAGGCGCGTCTCTCGACCTCTCCCGCAAGGGGAGAGGTGTCAGGTCAGACCCACTCGGCTTCCTTCTCAGCCGCGCGTTTGTCCAGCTCGGCGCGGGTGATCTTCTCGCTGGCCGACTTCAGCTGGCCGCACGCCGCCATGATATCGCGGCCGCGCGGGCGGCGGATGGGCGCCGAAATGCCGGCCTGAAAAATGATTTCCGAAAAGGCCGTCACCCGCTCGGGCAGTGACGTTTCATACGCGGAGCCCGGCCAGGGGTTGAACGGAATCAGATTGACCTTGGCCGGCAGCCGGTATTTGCGGATCAGGCGCACCAGTTCATGCGCTTCGGCGTCGCTGTCGTTCTTGTCGCGGAGCATCACATATTCGAAGGTGATGCGCCGGGCGTTGTTGGCGCCGGGGTAGGCGGCGCAGGCGGCGAGCAGTTCGTCGATGCCATAGCGCTTATTGATCGGCACGATTTCGTCGCGGATTTCCTTGGTGACGGCGTGCAGCGAGACGGCAAGATTGACGCCGATCTCGGCACCGGCGCGTGCCATCATCGGCACGACGCCCGACGTGCTGAGGGTAATGCGGCGCTTTGACAGGCCCAGCCCGTCACCGTCCATGACGATGGCCAGCGCGTCGCGGACATTGTCGAAATTGTACAGCGGCTCGCCCATGCCCATCATGACGATGTTGGTCAGCATCCGGCCATCCGAAGTGTAGTTGCTGCCGGGGGCGTTGTGGCCGGGGATGTAGGGCACGTCGTCGTCCCGGTCGTCATCGTGAGCGTCGTCGTCATCGACGACGGTCGGGCGCGGGGCGACCGGTGTGCTGGCATTCGGCCATTCGCCCAGCGCATCGCGGGCCAGCATGACCTGGCCGACGATTTCGGCGGCGGTGAGGTTGCGCACCAGCTTCATCGTGCCGGTGAAGCAGAAGCGGCAGTTGAGCGTGCAGCCGACCTGTGCCGAAACGCACAGAGTGCCGCGATAAGCATCGGGGATGAAGACGCATTCCGCCTCCTCGCCATCGTCGAAGCGCAGCAGCCATTTGCGGGTGCCATCGATGGAGACCTGCGCGGTGACGACTTGCGGGCGGCCGACGACGAAATGCGCGTCGAGGACGGCGCGGGTGTCCTTTGAGATGTTGGCGAAGGCAGCGATTTCGGTGACGCCGCGGTGGTAAATCCAGTTCCAGACCTGCGAGACGCGCATGTTGGCCTGTTTTTCAGGGATGCCGACGTCGATCAACGCGGCGCGAACCTCGGCCTTCGGCAAGCCGAGCAGTGCTCGCTTGCCATCGGCGCGGGCGGGCGCGGGTTTGCGCGGGGTGACCTTGGGGTCGGTAGGACCGGGGATTTGCATCGGGGGGATATAGGGAAGGCGCGCGGCAGAAGAAAGGCGGGGGCAGGGAAGTTCAGAAAGACGCAAGCAAGCGGCATGGTCAAAGCCCATGCTGGCGTCAGACGAGTTCGGTTGGCGAAGGGCCAACCCCGTCGCTGGCCGGTCTTGCGCCCAGAATCCTGCAACACCGGCGCGCTTGGCTTCGCCATACGCGCTCGCGGCGCTGCGCCTCACATCGCGCTTATGCCGCCGTCAACGTACAATCCGTGCCCCGTCACCATCTTAGCTTCATCCGACGCCAGATACACCGCTGCCCAGGCGACATCGTCGGGTTCGCCCACTGCCCCCAGCGGGATTTGGCGACCGAGTTTGGCCAGCCCTTCCGCGCGCCCGAGATGACCGGTCAGCGCGTCGAGGATCGGGGTGTCGATGAACACCGGGTGGATGCTGTTGCAGGTGATGCCGTAGCGCTGCTTGGCGCAGTGCAGCGCGACGGATTTGGTCAGGTGGCGGACAGCGGCCTTGGCGCTGTTGTAAGCGGCGCTGTTGTGGCCGGCGATCACTCCGGCGATTGACGAGATATTGACGATGGAACCGCGCACGCCGGTGTCTTTGACCGTGCGCGCCATCAATGGCAGCGCCAGCTTGCAACCAAAGAACACGCTGTCGAGATCGATGGCATGGACGCGGCGCCAATCATCGAACGTCGTGTTCTCGACGTTGCTTCCCGCCGCGATCCCGGCGTTGTTGACGAGGATATGAAGCCCGCCGAAGGTCGTTTCGGCAAAGGCGATGGCGGCTTCCCATTGGGCCACATCGGTCACGTCATGGCCGATGCTGGCGGCGCCCGTGTTGATGCTGGCTGCGCCCGTGCCGATGCGCGCCGCTTGCGCCGCTGCCCCGGCCGCGTTGATATCGGTCAGCACCACGCGCGCGCCTTCACCGACGAATTTTTCGGCCATGGCAGCGCCCAGCCCCTGCGCTGCGCCGGTGATCAGGGCTATCTTGCCAGCCAGACGATCCATGTTGCTGCCCCTTCCAGACGAACGGTGCGCACCATGGCGGCAGGGTGACGCGCCGGCAAGGGTGGGCGGCGCCGGATTACGGTGTGATGACAAAAGCACAGGATCAAATTCTTGTTGCGGCACCCCGGGTGCAGCATTGGCGAGGGCACAGCGTTGCTCTAGGCGGTCCCTTAACAAAAACGCAAAGTGCGGCTTGGGGAGTCAGAGATGAAGAGCATTTGGTTGGTCACTGCGGCAGCGCTGGCAATTCCGGCAGCCGTGCAGGCGCAGAAGGCGCCCGCAGCGGTGGCGGCGACCGATGCCCGCGACACCAATGAAATCATCGTCACCGCCACGCGCCGCAGCCAGGTGCTGTCCGATGTGCCGATCGCGGTCAGCGCGGTCAGCGCCGAACAGCTGCAGAATTCCGGCGGCTCCGACATTCGCCAGCTCAACCAGTTGGCGCCATCGCTGCTGGTATCGTCTGCGACCAATGAATCGAACGGCGCTGCGCGTATCCGCGGCGTGGGCACGGTCGGCGAAAACCCCGGCCTTGAATCCTCGGTCGCGGTATTCATCGATGGCGTGTATCGCAGCCGCACCGGCGTCGGCCTGACTGACCTTGGCCCGATCGAGCGTATCGAAGTGCTACGCGGGCCGCAGGGCACGCTGTTCGGCCGCAATGCGTCCGCGGGCCTGATCAACATCACCACCGCGCTGCCGAAGTTCGAGTCGGGCGGCGCCGCCGAAGCGACCTATGGCAATTTCAATAACATCCGCTTGATGGGCAGCCTGACCGGGCCGGTTTTCGGCGACAAAATGGCATTCCGCGTCGATGGCGTCTACAACAAGCGCGACGGTTTCCTGACCGATGTGGTTTCGGGCCGCAAGCTCAACAATCGCGATCGGTTTCTGGTGCGCGGGCAATTGCTGATCAAGCCCAATGACGATCTGTCGATCCGGCTGATCGGCGATTACAACCAGAAAAACGAGGAATGCTGCGGCGCGACGATCGTCTCACCAATTGTAGGGCTGACGCGCAGCGCGACGGGTGAAGTTGTCCAGGGTCCCAACGGCATCGCCAATCTGGTGACCAGCCTGGGCGGCATCTACCGGACTTCGACGACCAGCGACCGTTATATTTACGAAACCGCGCTGACGCCGGGCGCCAACTATAACCAGCGCACGCGCGACTTTGGCGCATCGGGCGAAATCAACTATGATTTCGGCAGTGCGACCTTGACCTCGATTACCGCCTATCGCGAGTTCAAGAACAAGTCGGCGCAGGATTCCGATTTCAACAAGATCGACCTGCTCAAACGCAGCGACGCCAACCGCAAGTTCCAGACCTTCAGCCAGGAAGCCCGGTTGCAGGGCAATGCCTTCAACGATCGGCTCGATTACCTGGTCGGTGGCTATTTCTCCAGGGAAACGCTGCGCACGGACGACAACCTCACTTATGGTGCCGATTTCGAACGCTATTACAACACTCAGTTCGCAGCATTCGGCCCCAATCTGCTGCAAAGCTTCGCAACGACCATCGGCTATGTGCCGCCGGCCGGGCAAAGCCTGCTGAATGGCACCGGCATCGTCCAGGGCGGCTTTTTCAAGCAAAAGAGCACCAACTACGCCTTTTTCACCCATAACGTCATCAGCATCATCCCCGACAAGGTCTTGCTGACGCTCGGCCTGCGGCACACCAATGAACGCAAGGAACTGGAAAGCGTCTTCCTGACGAACAACAATTTCTGCGGCGCATTGCGGCGGTTCACCGGCAGCCTGGGCCCGCTGGCGGCGCTGCGCCCGACCGTGACAAGCGTGGCCTGCATTATCAACAACACGCCGGGGCCAGGGTTTGCCGCGGGCAGTGCCGGCACCGAGCGCAAGGAAAGCGAGTTCACCGGCACTGCGGTGCTGTCAGTGA
>JAYUUE010000181.1:0-4377 GCA_043754785.1 Polymorphobacter sp.
TCGGCGAGCTCTGCCAATTCGAGGCCATGATGGGCGAGCATCGCCTTGTTGGCGGTGACAAAGCCCTTGCCGGCATCGATGCTGCGGCGCGCAAGGGTGAGCGCCGGGCCGTCGGACCCGCCGATCATTTCGACGACGATATCGACGTCATCACGCGCTGCAAGCTCGCTCGCGTCGTCGATCCAGCTGGCCCGGGACAGGTCGACGCCGCGGTCGCGGTTGCGGTCGCGTGCCGAAACGGCGGTGACGGTGATGGGGCAATTGGCGCGGCGGGTGATGATGTCGGCGTTGTCGGCGAGCAGCTTGGCGACGCCGGCACCAACGTTTCCCAGGCCGGCAAGGCCTATGCGCAAGGGTGTGGTGAGGGACGAAGGCGGCATTGGGTGCTCCGGCAAGGCGTAGGCCTGTGTCTTTGCGGGGGCGGCGCGAAAGTGCAAGGCGCGATCATGCTTTTCGCACGGTGGGGAATGCGCCACAGTGGCGGTGTCGAAGGGGGGATTTGTCATGCAGAATCGTCGTCATTTCGTGGGTGTTGCCGGTGGCGCGCTGGCGGCGCCGTGGCTATCGGGGATTGCGCGGGCAGCGAATGGTGTAGCGGACCTCGTTGTCATCAACGCGGTGGTGCACACTGTCGATGCGGCAACCCCCAAGGCGACGGCGTTTGCCGTGGCGGACGGCCGTTTCATCGCGGTTGGCGACGCAGCGGCGGCGCAGGCGCGGGCGGGGAAAGCCACGCAGGTCATCGATGCCAAGGGCATGACGGTGGTGCCGGGGTTCATCGATTGCCACAATCATGCGACCGGCGAAGTGTTGTTATACGAGGTTCTCGTCGGCAATCCGTTCGAGGTCGAGTTCGTCACCATCGCGTCGATCATCGAAAAACTGCGGACGCGCGCTGCGCAAACCCCGCCCGGCCAGTGGGTGAGTGGCTATTTCCATGACGATACCAAGGTCAAGGATGGCCGGCCGCTGACCCGGCAGGACCTCGACAAGGTGTCGAAAACCCATCCGGTGACGGTGCGGCACCGGGGTGGGCATACGGCATTCTACAATAGTTTCGCGCTCGACATTGCGAAGGTCACGCCTGAAACGGTGCCGCCGATGGGGGGCACCTTCGATCGGGCGCCCGATGGCACGCTATCAGGGCGGGTCACCGACCGGGCGATGCGCGTTGTCGATGCGGTTGGGACGCGGCCCGAATACACGCCGGCACAGGTCGAAGAGCGGGCGCGGCGCGCGGCGGCGCACATCTCAAAGGCGTTCGTTCGCTATGGATTGACGGGTGTTCACCATCAGGGTGGTGACCTGGCGGCGTTGCAGGCAGTGCGAGCGCGCGGGGAATTGCTGCACCGGGTGAGTTTCGAGAGCAGTGGCGCGATGCTCGATGCGATGATTGCCAATGGTCTGCAGACGGGTTTCGGCGATGAATGGATACGGTTGGGGGCAACATCCGAGCATACCATCGACGGGTCATTCTCGGAGCGCACAATGCGGATGAGCACGCCGTTCGAGGGCATCAGCCCGCCCTATTACGGCAACCTCACGGAGACGCAGGAAGCGCTCGATGCCTGGATGGAAAAGGTGGTGCGCGCCGGCATCCAGCCCAATTGCCACGCCAATGGCGACGTGCCCATCGAGATGGTGCTGACGGCGTTCGAGCGCGCCATCGCCAAATATCCGCTCAACGACGTGCGGCCCAAGATCACCCATTGCACGCTGATCAACGACGATCTGGTGCGGCGCATCAAGGCGACCGGCACGGTGCCGGCGCCATTCACCTCCTATGCCTATTACAACGCCGACAAATTCCATTTCTATGGCGAGGCGCGGATGCAGCACATGATGGCGTTCCGCAGCTTCCTCGATGCGGGAATCCCGGTGTGTGCGGGGTCGGATTTCAGCCCCGGGCCGTTCGCGCCGCTGATGGGGATGCAGGGGATGGTGACGCGGACGGGGTGGAACGGCGAGACCTGGGGGGCGAACCAGCGGGTGACGGTGGCGGAGGCGCTGCGCATCAACACGCTGAACGGCGCCCATGCGTCTCGCGAGGAGGCCATCAAGGGGTCGATCACGGTCGGCAAGCTGGCGGATTTCGTGATGCTTTCGGACGATCCGGAGGCGGTGGCGCCGGGGACGATCAAGGACATCAAGGTGGTGCGGACGGTGACCGGAGGACGGACGGTTTACGAGGGTTAGGCGCCGCAGGTGTCGGCTGGCCGGCGACCCCCACCCGCCGCGCCTAGGGGCGCGAGTCGCCTCCCCCCTGAGGGGGAGGAAGGGTGATGACGACGCGCAGGCCGGGTCGGTTGTCGGTGAGCAACAGGGTGCCGCCGTGGAGTCTTGCAATGGCGGCGGCGAGCGACAGGCCGAGGCCGACGCCGCCTGTTGACCGCGCGGCGTCGATGCGGCCGAAGCGGCGCAGCGCCTCACCGTGGTTGCCGGCGGCGATGCCAGGCCCGTTGTCGCCGACGCTGAGGGTGATGCCGGTGGCGGCGGCGCTGGCAGCAACTTCGATGACGCCGCCGGCAGCGCCGTAGCGCAAGGCGTTGTCGATGCAGTTGGCGAGCGCCCGGCTGAGCAGGTTGCGATGCGCCAGCACCGGCAGCGGCTGACGGGCAATGGCGGTCAGGCTTACGCCCGATTCCTCGGCGAGCGGTTCGTACATTTCGGCGAGATCACGGGCCAGCGCCGCGACATCGAGCAGGACAAAGGCCTCGCGGCCGATGCCGGCCTCGATACGGCTGATTTCGAGGCAGTTTTCGAGCATGGTGAGCAGCGCGTCGGCCTCGTTGCCGATGGCGGTCACCTCATCGGCCAATTCGCCCCCGCCGCGCACGAGCGCGGCAGATTCATAATTTCCGCGCGCCAGCCGATCGATGCGCGCCTTCAGCCGGGTCAGCGGCGAGCGCAGATCATGCGCCAGGCCATCGGTGACCATGCGGATTTCATCGAGCAAAGTTTCGATCCGCGCCAGCATGGCGTTGAGCGCGCGCGCCATCGAATCAAAGGCATCGCCGCCAGCGGGCGTCGGCGGTTCATCGACGCGGCGCGACAGATCGCCGGCGGCCACGGCAGCGGCGACATCGGCAATGTTCTGGACGCGCGCCGAGATAACGCGGGCGAGGATGAGGCTGGTCAGCGCCGCCAGCACCAGCGCCAGCCCGATGCCGGCGAGCAGGCTGGTCTTCAGCGTTTCGGTCAGCCGCTGTTCGGTTTCGAGGCTGCGGCCGACGAGCAGGCGGTGACCACCGGGCAGGGCAAAGGTCGACACGCTGAAAATTTCCGGTGCCGGGTGGCCGATCCGCTGCAACTCGGTGCTGGCAAAGCGGCTGCCGCTGGGTGTGCCGGAGGGCCAGCCGTGCAGATTGCCGGCGAGCTTTTCTCCATGCGGGCCGATGAGCAGCACTGCCATCGGGCCGGGCAGGCGAAGATCGTCGGCAATTTCCCGCGCTGCCATCGCCGGGCCGTCGCGGCGCAGGTCGGCGGCAACTTCATCGGCTTCGGCGACAATGGCGGCGCGGACGTCGGCGTAAAGCTGATCCTGCGTCAGCCGGCCGATGAAAGTGAGCAGCAGGGCGCTGGTGACGATGAGCGCTGCAAAGACGATCAACGTTATCCGCGCGGTGGTTGTCCGCCACCGCGCGGGGATCCGGATGCTGGTCAAACCGGCGCCCGGTCAATAGGCGCCGAGCCGATAGCCGGCGCCGCGCACCGTGTGGAGCAGCGATTTCTGGCTGCCGTCATCGAGTTTCTTGCGCAGGCGGCTGACATGGACATCGATGACATTGGTACCCGGGTCGAAGTGATAATCCCAGACGCGCTCGAGCAACATGGTGCGGGTGACGACCTGGCCCTGATGGCGGAGCAGGAATTCGAGCAGGCCGAATTCACGCGGTTGCAATTCGATGCGGCGGCCGCCACGGGTGACGCGGCGGGCGAGCAGATCGACTTCGAGATCATCGAAGCTGAGTTTGGTCGGCGGCGCTTCGGCGTGGGGTGTGCCGCGGCGGCGAACCGCCTCGATGCGGGCGAGCAGTTCGGTCAGGGCGAACGGCTTGGTGAGGTAATCGTCCGACCCGGCGCGCAGGCCCTTGACCCGCTCATCGAGGCTGGCGAGCGCCGACAGCATGACGACGGGGGTGGTGACGCCGCCGGAGCGCAGCGCGGTAACGATCGACAGACCATCGAGCCCCGGCAACATGCGATCGAGCACGATGGCGTCGTAACTGCCGTCGCTGGCGCGGCTGAGGCCGGTATTGCCATCATCGGCAATGTCGACATCGAAACCGGCATCGCCAAGGCCCTTGGCGATGTAATCGGCGGTCATCGGATCGTCTTCGACGCACAGGATTCTGGTCATACGAGGAGTTTATGCAT
>JAYUUE010000182.1:0-4344 GCA_043754785.1 Polymorphobacter sp.
CTGTACAGCCTGGCCAACCTTGAGGGCTTTCTCACCACCACCAGCGATGCAGCCTATGCGGCGGAGCTGGCCGACCCGGCAGTCGAGGTGCGCTTTGCCGAGGTCGGCGGATCACCGGTGGGGTTCTGCAAGGTGGGGCCGTTGAAGTTGCCGGCCTCCGACGCGGCGGCCGGGGCCATCGAGTTGCGGCAGTTATATGTGTTCAAGCCGTGGCAGGGCGTGGGCGTGGCGGCGGTGCTGACCGACTGGGCGCTGGGCCGGGCGCGGGCGCGCGGCGCGCCGGAGCTGTGGCTGTCGGTGTTCACCGACAACCCGCGCGCACGGAAATTCTATGCTCGCTATGGCTTCGAGGAGGTCATGCCCTATGCCTTCATGGTCGGCGATCAGGCCGATGAGGACATTTTGTGCCGGGTGAGACTGTGACGAATGCGGCAATCGACGTGGTGCAGGCGGGGCTGGGCGTGCGTCACGGCTTTGTCGGGCGGCGCGGCGGCGTGTCGGCGGGCATGTTTTCGAGCCTGAATGTCGGCCTGGGGTCGTCGGATAACATGCTGAGCGTGCGCGAGAATCGGTGGCGTGTGGTGGATGCGGTGGCGCCGGGGGCGGTGCTGGTGACTGTTCATCAGGTGCACAGCAATGTCGTGGTGCCGGTGACGGGCGCCGTGCCCGACGCGGATCGCGCCCATGCCGATGCGATGGTCACGGCCACGCCCGGCCTGGCACTGGGGATTTTGACGGCGGATTGCGCGCCGATCCTGCTCGCGGATGCCGAAGCCGGGGTGATCGGTGCGGCGCATTCGGGGTGGATGGGGGCGCTCCACGACATCGCCGGGGCGACGGTGACGGCGATGGAGGCGCTGGGGGCGCGGCGGGCGTGCATTCGTGCGGCGGTAGGCCCGTGCATTTCGCGGGCGAGTTACGAGGTCGATGCGGGGTTTCGCGCGCGGTTCGTGAGCGACGATGGTGGGTTCGAGGGGTTTTTCAGTCGTGGGCAGGGGGAGAAATACCAGTTCGACCTGGAGGGATTCGTCGCGATGCGGCTGGGCGCGGCGGGGGTTCGACAGGTGATGGCGCTGGGTATCGATACCTATTCTGACGCGGAGCGGTGGTTCAGCTATCGGCGGACGACGCATTTGGGTGAGGCGGACTATGGGCGGCAGATGGCGGTGATTGCAGTTTAACCTTCCTGCCGCTGGCAGGGGGAGGATTAAAAAATCACGCCTTCAGTTCGCGCGCCAGCGCCTTTCTGGTCTTGTCGCCATAGGGTGGCTTGAAGCCGGCTAGCCCCGCCAGGTCGAGTTTGGGCTGGGTGTAGATTGCCTTGGCGTGGCTGAATTCCTTGAAGCCATCGGCGCCGTGATAGCTGCCCATGCCGGCGTTGCCGATGCCGCCGAACGGCAGCTCCTCGGCCGAAACGTGGAAGATGACATCGTTGACGGTGACGCCGCCGGAGATGGTGCGATCGAGGACGCGGCGCTGTTCGGCGGCATCCTGTCCGAACCAGTAGAGCCCGAGCGGCCGGTCTCGGCGGTTGACCTCGTCGATGGCGCCATCGACGGTCGCGTAGGTGCGAATCGGCAACAGCGGCCCGAAGATTTCCTCCTGCATAACCGTCATGTCGTCGGTGGGGTTGCGGATGAGGTGGAGCGGCATCTTGTTGGTGTTCTGCTGGGTGAAGTCCTCGTTCGCCGGGTTGATGATTTCGACGGTTGCCCCTTTCGCAATGGCGTCGCTGACATGCGCTTCGAGCCGTTCGCGGTGGCGGGCGCCGAGGACCGAGGTGTAATCGGGGTTCGACAGCAGGGTGGGATACATCTTGGCGGTGGCGGTTTTCAGGCCGGCGACGACTTCGGCTTCGCTTTCCTGCGGCACGATCAGGTAATCGGGGGCTAGGCAGATCTGGCCGGCGTTCATCATCTTGCCCATGGCGATGCGTTCGGTGGCGACGCCGATATCGGCGGAGCGGCTGATGATCGTCGGCGATTTGCCGCCGAGTTCGAGGGTGAGTGGCACGAGGTTCTTTGCTGCCGCCATCATTACATGGCGGGCGATGGCGGTGCCGCCGGTGAACACCAGATGGTCGAAGGCGAGTTCGGCAAAGGCCTTGCCGGCTTCGGCGCCGCCGGTGATGACGGCGATTTCGGTTTCATCGAACGCCGCCGCCAGCATCGTCTTCATCAAGTCGGAGGTGACGGGGGTGAATTCGGATGGCTTGATCATGGCGCGATTGCCCGCCGCCAGCACGCCGGCGAGCGGCGCGAAGGTCAGGTTCACCGGGAAGTTCCACGGCGAAATGATGCCGATGACGCCCTTGGGTTGAAACTCGACCCGCGCCCGCGCGCCAAGCAGCTTCATCGGGAAGTCGAGCGGGCGGGATTGGGGCTTCATCCACGCCTCGAGGTGCTTGATGGCGTGCTTGAGCGGCTTCACCGACGCCATGATGTCGGTGACCAGCGACATTTCGGTGGAGCGATGGCCGAAATCTTCCGACAATGCCGCGACGAGGCGATCTTTGTTGTCAAGCAGCACCGCCAGCGCGCGTTGCAGCCGCGCCTTGCGGGTGGCGGCGGTGACCGGCAGTTCGGCGGTAAAGGCGGCACGCTGGCGAGCCAAGATATCCTGCATCGCGGCAGCGTCGCGGGCACCCCAGGCGGTGGTTGCGGTGGTGGCCATGTGCGTCTCTCCCTCGGATTTGAGCGCAACTTAGGCGTTGCAAGCACGCCCGCCAAGCGATGCCTTGCTGCAACCTCAGCGCCGCCACTAGATTAACAATATGCTTACAAATCGTTAGGGCTGTTGATACTTATTCACCTTCTAGACATAAGTGGAGGGTGGCATGCTTGCACGTGTTGGTTTGGTCGCATTGGGCCTTTTCGCCGCATCGCCGGCTTTTGCCGTAACCGATGATTTCAATCGTCCCAATGCCGGCACCCTCGGCAGTGGCTGGACACAACAGGTCGGCACCAACGGCATTTCGAGCAACGCCGCTATCGGCAGCAGTCTCTCGTTCGCCACCTTCAACACTGGGTCGGGCAATCTGGCGTCGATCGACTATGATATCGGGACGTCGGGGGTCAATGACCTTGCCCGCGCGCAGCGTCTCCCTTGACGCAGTAACTATGCTGCCAGGCTGATTTGCCTAGGAGCCTGTCGGACTCGGGGTCAGTTTGGCAATAATATGGCGCAAATTAAGATCAAATAGTAGTTATATTACATTACGAAACCTTTTGCTGATAGAGTACTCCAATTCGTTCTTTATTTGTTCCTAAGTCCGACAGGCTCCTAGCAAGCCATTTTTGTTCGTACGCCATGGGACTGGCATAACCCAGCGTCGAATGGATCCTTCCCTGATTGTAGAAGGCAATCCAGTCCATGACCTCGTCCTTGGCTTGGCGCCGCGTGCCGAAGCACATGCCGTGGAGCCGTTCGACCTTCAGCGATCCGAACAGCGTTTCGGTGACCGCATTGTCCCAGCAATCGCCCTTGCGGCTCATCGAGCTTTCCATTTTGAAGTCCCGCAGGAGCTGCCGGTAGTCATTACTGGCGTATTGACTGCCGCGATCCGAATGGAAAATCAGGCCCGGCGCCGGATGCCGCCGGAACCAGGCCATCCGCAAGGCATCCATTACCAGCGTCCGCGTCATGCGCTCACCAATTGCAAAGCCGACGACCTGGCGGTTGAACAGATCGATCACCACGGCAAGATAGAGCCAACCCTCATCGGTCCAGATGTAGGTAATGTCGCCTGTCCAGACCTTGTTCGGCGCGTCCACGGTGAAGTTGCGCGCCAGCAGGTTCGGCGCGATCGGCAGATCATGCGCGCTGTTCGTGGTGGCCTTGAAACGCCGCTTGCCACGGGCCTGCAGGCCCAGCGACTTCATCATCCTACGCACCCGCTCCTTGCCCGCACGAATGCCGCGCGCGGCAAGCTCGCGCCATAGCCGCGGCCAGCCATAGGCACCCTTCATCTCGGCGAAGACCGCCCTTATGTGCACCGCCAACGCCGTGTCGCTGAGCCTGCGGCCCGGCTGAACAGCCGGCCGGTTCGGGCCAGCATCGGCAGCTTGCCGCAATCGGTGTTGGTCGTAGCCGCTCGCGCTGACCTTCAGAACCCGGCACTGGACCACGATCGGCCAGGTGCCACGATGTCGTTCGACAAAGGCATACCTCACAGCGACTCCCTCGCGAAGTATGCCGTCGCTTTTTTTAAGATGTCGCGCTCCATGCGCACCCGCGACAGCTCAGCCTTCAGCCGGGCAATCTCCATCTGTTCGGCGGTCAACGCCTTGCCGCGAACGTCTCGAAGCCGCCCCGATGCTTCGGCCTTCACCCAGTTGTCCAGCG
>JAYUUE010000183.1:0-4338 GCA_043754785.1 Polymorphobacter sp.
TGCCGACAAGGCCCGGCGAAACCCCCAGAACCTGGCTGTAATATAACAGCAGGAACATGCTCGTCGCCTGAAACGTCATCGCCTCGGCAGTGGCACCCAGTCCATAGGAGATCTTGAACCCCGTCGTCAGCGCGGGCGGCTTTGGCGGCAAGACTGTGCTGTTGACCATGTTTGACTCTGCCGCTGATCCCGGGCCAAAAGCTGGCAGGCTTTGCAAGCGAGTGCAACAGCGATGAAGTCTACCACGAAATGACCCCAACTGCCGATGTGATCGTCGTCGGCGCCGGAATCATCGGCGTCACGACGGCGCTTGCGCTCGTCGAGCACGGGGCCCGAGTCACCCTCGTCGACATGCACGGCGCCGGCAATTCTTTGGGGTCGAGCGGCGGTGAAAGCCGCAACATCCGCGCAGCCTATGGCGACTGCCACCTCTACACGCGCTGGGCCGTGACGGCCTGGTCGCGGTGGCAGCAGCGCGAAGCCGAACTCGGCGAGCCGCTGCTTTATGCCTGCGGCAGCCTGCGGTTGCTCGACAGCGAAACACTGGCCACGCAAAGCGCGGTGTTCGACCGTCTTGGCCAACCGTGCGAAGCGCTCGATGGTGATGAAATCGCGTACCGCTGGCCACAGATCGTCATGCCGGGCGACTATATTTTCTATGAGCCGCGGTCGGGCATCCTATCGGCGCAGCGTGCCTTGACGGCGCTCGCAAAGCTGTTCGCAGCGAAGGGCGGCCGTATCGTCAAAGGCCGGGTGGCCCCTCCGGTGGCCACCGCCATTGCACACATCATGGTCGACGGCATGCCGATGGCGGCCGACCGCTTCGTCTTTGCCTGTGGGCCATGGCTGCCGCGCCTGTTCCCCGACCTGCTGGACGGCTGGATCAAGACGCCGCGCCGCGAGCTGTTCTTTATCGGCCCCGCCCCCAACGACGCGCGTTTCGACTGGTGCCAATGCCCCAACCTCGTCGATCCACTCGGCTGGACGTCGTCGGATATCGGCGGCGGCGTCAAGATCGCGCCGGTCATCCGTCATGTGGCATTCGACCCCGACGATGGAGACCGGATGCCGACGCCGGCGCTGCGCGATCAGGTTCGGGCCTATCTTGCGGCGCGCCTTCCCGGCCTTGTCGGCCGGCCCGTCGTCGGCACGCATGTTGCGCCGCTCGAAAACAGCGACAACGAGCATTTCATCCTCGACTGGCACCCGCGCCACGCCAATGTCTTCATCGCCGGCGGCGGATCGGGCCATGCCTATAAACTGGGTCCGGTGATCGGCGATCATGTTGCCGCACAAGTTGGGGGCGCCGTGCCCGATCCGGAGCTGGTGGCAGTCTTCGGACTGGCGGCGCACGGCCCGGTGCCGCCCGGCAAAGGCGGCTGAACACGCCGGTCAGGCGCGACTGATGACTGAAATCAGCATCCCCAGACCCGCCTCCAACGCCGCTTCAGACGCACACAGCGCGACACGCACCATCCCGCGACCGCCGGGCCCGAAGGTGTCGCCCGGGGCCACGGCAACGCGATGATTATGGAGCAAGTCGAGGGCGAATCCCGTCGCATCCTCGCTGACCGCCGAGACATCAACCATGACGTAGAAAGCCCCGCCAGGTCGATCGACCGCCATGCCCGCCGCCGCCAGCATGGCCATCGCCTGTTCGCGGCGTGCTCGGTAGAACTCCCGCATTTCGCCGACGCAATCTTGCGGGCCGTTGAACGCCGCTTCGGCGGCCTTTTGCGCGACCGAGCAGATGTTGCCGAGAACCGGCTGCTGCAACTTTGCCAGCACCTCGATCGCGCCGGCCGGCACCGCCGCATAGCCGACGCGCCAGCCGGTCATCGCATAGGTTTTGGAGCAACTGAACAGCGAGATGACGCGGCCATCGGTATCGAAGCGTGCCGGGCTGACATGGCTGCCGTCGAAGACGCATTCGTCATAACATTCGTCGGAAACCAGCCACAGATCGTGCTTCTGCGCGAATGCCACCATGTGCTCGACCAGCGCCGCCGGCATGACAGCGCCGGTAGGGTTGCTCGGCGAATTGATCAGGATGGCGCGCGTCAGGGGGCCGACAAGGCTGTCCATGGTGTAGGGATCGGGCAGAAAGCCGCTGGCGCGCGGCGTCGGATACCTCACCGCCCGGCCGCCAGCCGTCAGGATCATCATTTCCCAGTTCGGCCAGCCCGGATCGGGAATGAGCATCTCGTCGCCGGGTTCGAGCAGCGCCCTGCAGCTGGTGTAGAGTCCCGACAATGCGCCATTAGTGGCGACGATGTGGTCGGGCGGAACATCGAGGCCGTTGACCCGCACCAGCTTTGCCGAAATCGCCTCACGCAGCGACAGCAGGCCTTGGCTGGGCGTGTAGCGCGTGAAGCCGTCGCGCATGGCGCGCGTTGCTGCCTCGCAAATGTGCGCCGGCGTGGCGAACTGCGGTTCACCGATTTCGAGCCTGATACAATCGGGCAGCGTGATTGCCAAATTGGTAATGCGGCGGATGCCGCTTTCAGGAAGCGCCAGTGCCGATATCGACAGGCTCTGCATCGGTCAGTCTCCCTGCACCAGATCACGGACGCGGCGGTAGAAGTGCTGGCGTTCCGGCCCCAGGGCGTCAGGCTCGATAGCGTTTGGCCAGTTGCCGCTCGAAGCGATAACCAGATGCGCCGCGCGATCGATGAAGATTCCCTGTCCGAAAATGCCGCGCGCATCGAAGCTTCCGTCGTCATTGGTCCACCATTGATAGCCGTAACCGCGCCCCGGCTCGTCAATATCGACGCGGCGCGTCGTGGCTTGTGCCAGCCAGCCATCAGGCAGCGTTGGCACCCCGTCGATGACGCCGCCGTCGACGATAAACTGGCCAAAGCGCGCATAGTCCCGCAGGCACGCCGACAGGCAGCAGCCTCCGACTTCGCGACCATCAGCGGCGACGATCCATGCGGCGTCGCGTTCCATGCCGGCGGGTTGCCAGATCTTCGCCGACAAGTAGGCCGACAGCGACTGGCCGGTCGCACTGGCAACCGCAGCGCCGAGCAGATTGGTCTCTCCGGTGTTGTAGTTCCAGATCGTTCCGGCGGGGGCCACGCGCGCCAGCCCGCGCATATAGGCGCTGACATTGTCTACATCCGGTTCCGGCGTCTGCACCCAGAAGCGCGCGACATCGGCGGCGGGTTCGTCATAGGCCTCGTTCCAGCCGACGCCTGATGTCATCGTCAGCAGGTGGCGCAGGGTCACATCGGCATAGGCCGATCCGGCCAGGCCGGGCAGATAGACGGCGATCGCTTCGTCGATGCTGCCGATAGCGCCGTCCTTCAGAGCCATTCCGACCAGCGTCGAGGTGATCGACTTGGCGACCGAAAAACTCGTCCAGCGCCGGTCGGGGCCATAATCATCGGCATAGGCCTCGAAACGGATACGGCCATCATGGAGAATGATCAGGCCAGCATTGTGCTGCCGCTGCATGTGCGCCGCGAAATCGAAGTCGGAGGCTATCGGGTCACCGACGGCAAGCGGGCGCGCAATGGGCGCGGCTGCGACGGTGCGCGTCGTGTAGATGGTGTCGATGCGTTGCAGGCCGCGGCGGCGCTGGCCTTGGGACCAGAATAGCATTGACCCTCCTATCGCTTCGCGCCGAAGGTTGCAGCCAGCGCCAACCTCCGGGGACCCGTCATGCCCAAGCTTGCCCTCGAAGCCATTCCCGCGACCAACCAGTCGGGATTTCCGCCGGCATACACCGACGTCTTGCAAGGTCGATGGTACCGCCGCCTCGCCAAGGCCGGTGGGCTGACCGATTTCGGAGTCACACAGGTGCGGCTCGAACCCGGCGCCTGGTCATCGCAGCGCCACTGGCACCCGGAAGGCGACGAGTTCGTGATAATGACCGAAGGCGGGGCGGTGCTGGTCGATAACGACGGCGAACATCCCATGGTCGCGGGCGACTGCGCGGCGTTTCCCAAGAACGACGGAAACGGCCACTGCTTGATCAACCGCTCCTCGGCGCCGTGCGCTTTCATTGTCGTTGGACCGACAAAGCCTTGGCCGGTGTATTTTCCGGACATTGACGTCCACCATTTCGCCGACGGCATCAAGCGCCGCAAGGACGGCAGTGAATTTCCGCCGCTCAATACTCGCTGATCCGCTGCATCCGGCCCAGCACATCGAGGCCCTGGACGTTAAGATAGTGCAGGATATCGATGAAGATCCAATTCTCTGACAGCTTGCCGTCCTGGATACGGTAAAGATCTACCACACGCATTTCGGTCGGCCCCGGCCCGCGGGTCATGCCGAGATAGCCGCCTGAATTGAACAGTGTCAGGTTGGCCCAGCCGAAGAAACCGCCGAAAT
>JAYUUE010000184.1:0-4333 GCA_043754785.1 Polymorphobacter sp.
TGAGGCTGGTGCCGTCCGCACGGGGCCGCCCGCCCTTTCCCCCTGTGGCGGGAACCGCTAACAGCGGCGGCATGACGCTCATCGAAAAAACCTTCGCCCCCGCCGATTTCGAACAGGTCCTTTACGCGCGTTGGGAGGCCAGCGGTGCCTTCCGCCCGGATCGTCCCGACGCCGCGCCATTCACCATCATCATCCCGCCGCCCAACGTTACCGGCTCGCTCCACCTCGGCCACGCGCTCAACAACACGCTGCAGGACGTGCTGATCCGCTGGCACCGGCTCAATGGCCGCGACGCGCGCTGGGTCGTCGGCACCGATCACGCCGGCATCGCCACACAGATGGTGGTCGAACGGCAACTTGAATTGCAACAGGACAAACGCAGCAACTACACGCGCGAGCAATTTGTCGAAAAAATATGGGAGTGGAAGGCCGAAAGCGGCGGTCAGATCACCCAACAACTCCGCCGACTGGGGGCGAGCTGCGATTGGGCCAACGAGCGCTTTACCATGGACGAAGGCCTCAACACCGCCGTCACCAAGGTGTTCGTGACGCTGTACGAGCAAGGCCTGCTTTACCGCGACAAGCGCCTCGTCAATTGGGACCCCAAGTTCAAGACCGCGATCTCCGACCTCGAAGTCGAATACCGCGAGATCGACGGCAACCTCTGGCACTTCCGCTATCCACTGGAAGACGGTTCCGGCTTCATCGCCGTCGCCACCACCCGGCCGGAAACCATCTTGGGTGACGGCGCCGTCGCTGTGAACCCCGACGATCCGCGTTACGCGGCGCTCATCGGCAAACGCTGCAAACTGCCATTGGTCGACCGCCTGATTCCGATCATCACCGACAGCTACGTCGAGGCCGATTTCGGCACCGGCGCCGTGAAAATCACCGCTGCGCATGATTTCAACGATTTCGAAGTCTACAAACGCCATCCGGAGGCGAACATCCCGGTCATCAACCTGATGAACGCCGACGCGACGATGAGCAACGCCTGCCCGGAGGCCTATCGCGGGCTGACGCGCGAAGCGGCGCGCGCCAAAGTCGTCGCCGATTTCGACGCGCTCGGTCTGCTCGACAAGGTCGAACCCCACCGCCACCAGGTGCCCTATGGCGACCGCTCCGGCGTGGTCATCGAGCCCTATCTCACCGACCAATGGTATGTGAATGCCGCGGAACTGGCCAAGCCGGCGCTGGCAGCGGTCAAATCGGGCGCGACGCAGTTTGTGCCGAAAACGTGGGAAAAAACCTACTTTAACTGGATGGAGAATATCCAGCCTTGGTGTGTGAGTCGCCAGCTGTGGTGGGGCCACCAGATTCCGGCTTGGTATGGGCCAAAAATCTCGGATGACGGAGAGCGGTTGTACGGAGCAGCCGACCAGCCATACTTCGTGGCTGCCACGGAAGAAGAAGCGCGGAAGCTAGCTGTTACCCATTACAGCAGCGAAAATATCGGCTTTGCAGCAACTCAAATCGACGCCATTAATCGCCAGATCAATGGCGAAACCGAGCTTTTACTCTGGCGCGACGAAGACGTCCTCGACACCTGGTTCTCCTCCGCGCTCTGGCCGTTCGCCACCCTCGGCTGGCCCGAAAACACCGCCGATCTCGCCCGGCATTATCCCGGCGACGTGCTGGTCACCGGCTTCGACATTATTTTCTTCTGGGTCGCGCGCATGATGATGCAGGGGCTGCATTTCATGGACGACGTGCCGCCGTTCAAGACCGTCTATTGCCACGGCCTCGTCCGCGACGCCAAGGGCGCCAAAATGTCGAAATCGAAGGGCAACACGGTCGATCCGCTGGTGCTCGTCGACAAATATGGCGCCGACGCGCTGCGCTTCACCCTCACCGCCATGGAGAGCCAGGGCCGCGACATCAAGCTCGATCAAAGCCGAGTCGAAGGCTATCGCAACTTCGCCACCAAACTCTGGAACGCCGCGCGATTCTGCCAGAGCAACGGCATCTCCGGGAGCGCCACCATCGCCCCGCCGCCGGCCACCAACGCCGTCAACCGCTGGATCATCGGCGAAGTCTCGGCCACGGGCCGCGCTCTCGAAACCGCCATCGCCACGTATCGCTTCGATGCCTATGCCGACGCCATCTACAGCTTCGCCTGGAACCGCTTCTGCGACTGGTATCTGGAGCTGACCAAGCCGCTGCTGGCCGAAGGCGCTGACGCAGCCGTCGCCGCCGAAACCCGCCTCGTCTCCGGCTGGGCGCTCGACCAGATCCTCGTCATGCTCCACCCGGTCATGCCCTTCCTCACCGAAGAACTCTGGCACAAATTGGGCACGCGCAGCCGTGACCTGATCGTCTCGCAATGGGTCGCTGCCGATCTGCCCGTCGATGCCGCCGCCAGCGCCGATGTCGAATGGCTGATCGGGCTGGTCTCCGAGGTCCGCTCGGCACGCACCGAACTCAACGTGCCGCCCGGCGTCAAGCTTGGCTACACGGTCGAAGGGGCCGGCCCGGCCACCACCGCCCGCCTGTCCGCCAACGCCGCCGCGATCGAACGGCTAGCGCGCATCGTCTCGGCCACCGCATCCGCCACCGGAGGCAAGCTGCAAATCGTCCATGCCGACGCGACCTATGCGCTACCGCTCGAAGGCGTCGTCGACCTCACCGCCGAAAAGGCCCGCCTCGAAAAGGCCATCGCCACCGCCGCCAAGGAACGCGACGCCCTCGCCGGTCGCCTCGCCTCTCCCGGTTTCACCGAAAAGGCCAAACCCGAAGCCGTCGAAAAGGCCCGCGACGACCACGCCGCCCGCAGCGCCGAAGCCGAACGACTGGGTGCGGCGCTGGCGCGATTGGGGTAATATTTCCTCCCCCTCAGGGGGGAGGCGAGAGACGCGCCGCTTGGCGTGGCCCGGGTGGGGGTCCATACGCGCCGACACATGTGGACCCCCACCCGCCGCGCGTCGCGCGAGTCGCCTCCCCCTGAGGGGAAGGCTATAGAAACCGGAGCCCCCATGTGCTTCACCCCCCATCCCCTCGCCGCCGACAAAGCGGAGGCCTATCGCGACCTCGCCCAGCAACTCACCGCCCTCATCGGCGACGAGCGCGACGCCATCGCCAACGCCGCCAACACGGCGGCGCTGCTGTTCGACCTGCTTCCCGACCTCAACTGGGCCGGCTTTTATTTCCTGAAGGACGGCGAACTCGTCCTTGGTCCTTTCCAGGGCAAGCCCGCCTGCATCCGCATCGCGCTTGGCCGCGGCGTCTGCGGCACGGCAGCCGCCACCCGCGCCTCGCAAGTCGTCGCCGATGTCCACGCCTTCCCCGGCCACATCGCCTGCGATGCCGCCTCGCGTTCGGAACTGGTGGTGCCACTGCTGCGCGGCGAAACGTTGCTCGGCGTCCTCGATCTCGACAGCCCGGGGCCCGCGCGCTTCGACGAAGCCGACCGCATCGGCATCGAAGCCATCGCGGCAATCTGGGTGGGCGCCAGCAAATAAAAAAACCTCCCCCCGTCGGGGGGAGGTCGGACTCAGCGGCTTCGCTGAGCCGAAAGAGGGGTCTCTGTCGAAAAGGAAGCCCTCTCCCGGGCCGCGCAAGAGCGCGTCTTTCGACCCCTCCCCGGCAGGGAGAGGTAAGCTAGTGCAGCCGGCGTTCTAACCCGGCAATCGCATCATCCGCCAACCGCGCCTGCAACCCGGCATCGGCGTGTCCGGCAATCAGCGTCGCCGCTGCCGCCGTCACGCGCCGCGCCACATCGGCGCGCAAATCGGCCTGTGCCGCGCGTTCCGCCGCGCCGATCTTGGCTTCCGCCGCTGCCGTCCGCCGCTCGATCGTCAGTTCCGCTGCCTTGCGACTGTGGTTCACCAGTTCCGTCGCTTCGGCTTCGGCGCGCGCCACGATCGCCGCCGCATCGGCGGTCGCTGCATCGCGCGCCCGCCCGGCTTCGACCAGCAACGCTTCGGCTTCGCCGCGTATGGCCTTGGCTTCATCCAACTGGCGCCTCACCCCGGCAATACGGTCGTCGAGCGCCCCGGCGATCTTCTGCGGCAGCTTGCCGAGGATGATCGCCAGCACGAAAAAGATCAGCATTGAGACGCTGACCCATTGTTCCGCGCCAAAGCCGAGCAGCAACGGCCCTTCGTGATGTCCGTCGGCGGTGGTTACCGCCTGATGTTCGGTGGTGTCGATCGATGGTTCGGCCACGTGCCCGTCCTATCTCTGCGCCGCAAGCACGGCGGCGATCTCGGCTGCCGGCACATTCAGCCCGGTCAACCGCGTCACCGCTTCGCTGGTCAATTCGGTGGTCGTCGCCGCCAGCGTGGCGCGCGCCGCGTCACGCGCGCCGTCCAACCGCGTCGCCGCCGCAGTCGCC
>JAYUUE010000185.1:0-13049 GCA_043754785.1 Polymorphobacter sp.
ATACGCCGTCCCCACCCAAGCGATGCGATCGAGCCCGGCAAGCTCCTTGATGATGCGCGGCATCGCGGTGGCGACGATCGTCTGATCGAGTGCCGACAGGAACAGTACGATCAGCACGGCGGCCAGCGCCAGGCGACGTTCCTGCGCCGAATAGATGTGGGGAGCCGTCGCGTCCATTGCCCAGGCGCGATAGCCGGTGGAACGACGGCGGTCGAGGGGTGTTGCGGCTTTGCCTTGCACAAGGCAAACAGTCTCAAGGGAGTTCCATCATGACCTACTCGATCGACCCGCTGTTGCTAATCACCGCGCTTGTCGCGCTGCTGCTCGGGCTGTTTCTCGGCCTCGCCGTTCGCGCGCCGCTGAAGCGAAAGGTCGCGGTATTGCAGGAACGCGGTGACGGCCTGAGCCGCGAACGCGACACCGCCATCGCCGAACGCGAACGCCTTGCCGTTGATTTGAAGGCTCGCGAGGCGCAAATCCGGCCGCTGTCGGATGAAGTCGACAAGCTGCGCCGCGACTTCGCCCGGGCTCGTGCAGGGAATGAGTCAGCCGCCATTCCCGACGACGCACGCAGCGCCGATCCGCTCGACCTCAACCAGTTGAAGGGCGTCGGCCCGAAATTTGCCGACAAGCTCGCCGCCGCCGGCATCACGCGCCTCGACCAGATTGCCGGCTGGAGCGGCGCCGACGTCGCCGTGATCGACGGCCAGATGGGCGACTTTCGCGGACGCATCGCCGGTGATCGCCTCGTCGAACAGGCGGTGCTGCTAAGCAGCGGCCGCTATACCGAATATGAGACGTTGTTCGGCAAGCTTGGGCAGGTCTGAAAGCAGCCCGGGGGGGCATCGGCATGGCACCACTCGTCAAACTCGCGGTCGGCGTCGCCGGCACCGCCCTGATCGCCAACATGGCGTATCGGCTGGTGCGTTCCCCGTTGCTGTCAGACCTTGGCAGCCGCAGCGCCGAAGTCATGGCGGCCAACGGCATTACCGATGGCCGCGCCAATTGGGTGTCGGACACCGGATGGACGTGGCGCGTCGCCCGGCTGTCGGGCACCGCGGATGCGATGACGCGGCGGCGGACGCGCGACGCCGTTGCAGCGCTTCCAGGTGTCGCAAACGCCGGATGGGAGGATGAGGTCAGCGCCGGAGGCGGCGGTGCCGCGCCGGTCAACACTGTCGATATCGCCGCCTGCCAGGCGCATATCGATGCCTTGGGCACCGAAAACGCCATCGATTTTGGGCCTAACAGCGCCACGCCGGCGCCCGCGGCGCGCGCAATGCTCGATGGCGTCGCCCAGATCCTCGCAAAATGCCCGGGCGTCCATGTATCCATCGCCGTCCAGACCGGCACCATTGGCGCCGCCGCCGTCAACATGGCGCTTTCGCAAGCTCGCGCCGACGCACTTGCGACCGCGCTGGCAGATCGCGGCGTCTCTGCCGCGTCGCTGACCGCCACCGGGAATGGCGAAGCCGGCAGCGCCGACGCCGGCGAAGCGCGTGTCAATTTCGCCCTCACCCGGCCAAAGGAGCGCGCCCGATGATCTGGTTGTTCGGCGAAATATGGGCGTGGATATTGGCCGGCTTCCTGCTCGGCCTGTGGGTTGGCTGGTGGACATGGGCCCGCGCCGCAGCGCCGGTCATTGTCGATTCGAGCACCGTCGCCCGCTTGCGCACCGAACTCGATTCATGCGCCAACGCCCTAGCTCGCGCCGAGAGCGACCTTGCCGCCGCAACCAAACGTGCCAAGGCGCTCGAGGCCAGCCTTGCCGCCGCCGGCGCGCCAGTGACGCCGTTATTCCTGAGCGCACCCGACGGCGCGCCAGACGACCTGACCGTCATCCGCGGCATCGGTCCGCGCCTGGCGACGCTGCTCAACGACATCGGCATTTTCCACATCCGCCAGATTGCGGCTTGGTCGACCGACGACATGGCCCAGGTCGATGCCCGATTGGGCGCCTTCAAGGGCCGCATCGCCCGCGACAACTGGATCCTGCAGGCCAGCGCACTCGTCTGATTTCTCCGCTTCGCCGGGCGAGGCGGGAGACGGCCACTCAGCCGGCCCGGGACGGGGCGGCGCCGCTACGACCCTGCCGCTACGACGCTGCCGTTAAGATGCCGCCGACGTCGCCCGCAACGCCGCTTGCGCCGCCGCCAGCCTGGCAATCGGCACCCGATATGGCGAGCAGCTGACATAATCTAGCCCGAGCCGCTCGCAAAAGGCGATGCTCGCCGGGTCGCCGCCATGTTCGCCGCAAATCCCCAGCTTCAGATCTGGCCGCGCGCCGCGCCCGCGGTCCGCCGCGATCTGCACGAGTTCCCCAACACCCTCCTCATCGATCCCAACGAACGGATCGCGCGGATAAATGCCCTTTTCGACATAGACGCCGAGGAACCGCGCCGCATCATCGCGGCTGATCCCCAGCGCCGTTTGCGTCAGATCATTGGTGCCAAAGCTGAAAAACTCGGCAAATTCGGCAATTTCAGCCGCACGCAGTGCTGCACGCGGCAGTTCGATCATCGTGCCGACCATATAGTCGAGCGTGCGCCCGGTCTCCGCGAACACGTCGCGCGCCTCGGCATCGATGGCGGCCTTGGTGATCTCCAATTCCCGCGCGGTCGCCACCAGCGGCACCATCACCTCCGGCACCACCGCTTCGCCGGTATCCTTGGCCACGGCAACCGCCGCCTCGAAGATTGCCCGCGCCTGCATGGCGTAGATTTCGGGATAGGTAATCCCCAGCCGGCAACCTCTGTGGCCAAGCATCGGGTTGAACTCGTGCAGTTCGGCAATCCGCCGCCGCACCGTGCCGATGCTGAGGCCCGTCGCCGCCGCCACATCGGCAAAGCCTTCCTCGTCGTGCGGCAAAAATTCGTGGAGCGGCGGGTCAAGCAAGCGGATCGTCACCGGCAGCCCCGCCATCTCGCGGAAGATCGCCGCAAAATCGGCACGCTGCTCCGGCAACAATTCGGCGAGCGCCGATGCCCGCCCGGCGCCATCTTCGGCCAAGATCATCCGCCGCACCGAAGTGATGCGCGATGGCTCGAAGAACATATGTTCGGTCCGGCACAGCCCGATGCCTTCGGCGCCGAAACCCCGCGCCGTGCGGCAATCCGCCGGCGTTTCCGCGTTGGTGCGCACCTTCAGCCGGCGGTGCTTGTCAGCCCAGACCATCAACAGCCCGAAATCCCCTGCCAGCTCGGGCTCGACCGTCGCGACTTCGCCCAGCATCACCTCGCCGCTGGCGCCATCCAGCGTGATGCGATCGCCTTCCGCGACGACGCGATTGCCGACGCGCATCGTCCGCGCTACCAAATCGATGCTGATGCTGCCGGCGCCCGAAACGCACGGCCGCCCCATACCGCGCGCCACCACCGCCGCATGGCTGGTCATGCCGCCGCGCGCCGTCAGAATCCCCCGCGCCGCATGCATCCCGTGAATATCCTCGGGCGAGGTCTCGGTGCGCACCAGGATCACCGCATCGCCTAGCTTGGCGCGCGCCTCCGCTGTGTCGCTGTCGAATACCACCGCCCCCGATGCGGCGCCCGGCGAGGCAGGCAGCCCGCGCGCGATCACGTCGCGCGGTGCCTTGGGATCGAGGGTCGGGTGCAGCAGCTGGTCGAGCGCGCCCGCTTCGACCCGCAGCACCGCTTCGGCTTCGGTAATCAGGCCTTCGCCGGCCATGTCGACCGCAATTTTTAACGCCGCTTTCGCGGTGCGCTTGCCGCTGCGGGTTTGCAGCATCCACAACCGCCCGTCCTCGACGGTGAATTCGATGTCCTGCATGTCGCGGTAATGCGTTTCGAGCAGCGCGAACACCTTGGCCAGCTCGGCGAACACCACCGGCATCGCCTCCTCCATCGACGCCGCCTTGGCGCCGGCGCGCTCGCGGGCCGCGCGCGTCAGATATTGCGGCGTGCGAATTCCGGCGACGACATCCTCGCCCTGGGCATTGATCAGATATTCGCCATAGGTGACGCGCTCGCCGGTTGCCGGATCGCGGGTAAACGCCACGCCGGTCGCCGACGTATCGCCCCTGTTGCCGAACACCATCGCCTGCACGGTCACGGCGGTGCCCCAGCTTTCCGGAATGTCGTTCAACCGCCGATACGTCCGCGCGCGGTCGCTCCGCCACGACCCGAACACCGCGCCGATCGCGCCCCACAATTGCTCGTGCGGGTCCTGCGGAAATTCATCGCCCCAATTCTGCGCGACGATGGTCTTGTAGCGCGCCACCAGACCCTGCAAATCCGCCGCCGACAACTCCGTATCGAGCGTTACGCCGCGATCTTCCTTGGCGATCTCGAGCGCATCCTCGAACAGGTAATGGTCAAGGCCCAGCACAACATCGCCGTACATCTGGATGAAGCGCCGATAGGAATCCCAGGCAAAACGCGGATTGCCTGAGGCGGCCGCAAGGCCCTGAACCGTCGCGTCATTGAGCCCCAGGTTGAGGACAGTGTCCATCATCCCCGGCATCGACACCCGCGCCCCGGACCGCACCGAGACGAGAAGCGGGTCGGCCGCATCGCCGAATGTTTTGCCGGTGATCTCCTCGACATGCGCCAGCGCCGCCAGTGTGTCGGCCTTTACATCGGCCGGCAATTTGCCGCCCGCGTCATAAAAACCCGCACACACCGAAGTGGCTATGGTCAGCCCCGGTGGCACCGGCAGGCCGATCCCAGCCATCTCGCACAGATTGGCGCCCTTGCCGCCGAGCAGATTGCGCAGCGAAGCATCCCCCTCCGCACTGCCGCCACCGAAACGAAACACCGACTTGGTCATGTCAGACTCCAGTAAAAATCACCTCGCCCCGCCGGGTAGAGGTAGGACTCGGCGTCTCCGCCGAGCCGAGAGAGGGGCTTCTCTGCACCGAAGCAAGACCCCTCTCCCGGGCCGGCTTCGCCGTCTCTCGACCTCTCCCCGACGGGGCGAGGTAGCGGTTACCCTTCAATCTTCGAAAAATCCGCAACACTGTTCGCCGCCGCCCGCAACCGCGCCAACAACCCCAAGCGGTTGAGACGGACGGCAGGGTCCGGCGCGTTGACGATCACGGTGTCGAAGAAGGCATCGACGGCAGGGCGGAGGCCCGCGAGCGCGGCCATGGCGGCGGTGAAGTCTTCGCGCGAGACTGCGTTGGCGATGGTCGGGACGGCAGTGTCAAGCGCAGCGCCGAGCAGGCGCTCGGACGGCTCACTAAACAACACGGTATCAGTTTCCGCCGCAAAGGTTGAACCGTCCCTGGCTTCCTCGATGCGCAGGATATTGGCCGCGCGCTTCACACCCGCCAGAAGATTAGTGCCATCATCGGTGGCCAGAACAGCTTGCAAGGCGCGGACGCAAGCCAGGAGTCTGACAAGGTCGTCTTCTCCGCCTAGCGCAAATACGGCGTCGATCAGGTCGTGGCGCACACCGGCTTCACGTTGCTGCACTTTCAGGCGATCGGCAAGAAATGTGCGAACTTTAGCAGTTACAGCCTGCACCTTCTCAATTGCTTCCTCGTTTAATAAGGGGTCATCCTGTTCTGCGGCCTCAAGTGCTAGCTCAAGCATTCTCAGACCAATCTCATCGGGAAAGGTCGCAGCAATTTGATCGATTGTCTCATAAAAATTACGATCACCTGTCGCATCAAACTGATCGAAAACCATTTCACCGCAAGCATGTAGCGCAAGAAGATCAATATTTGTTCGGATTTCATTATTAACTAGCAGCGCGATTATTCCTAATCCTGCTCTTCGCAACGCGAATGGATCTCGCGAGCCAGTTGGCATTTCACTAATTGCGAAAAAATTCGCTAACGTATCCAGCTTATCCGCCAGCGCCACCGCCACACTCACCGGGGCCGTCGGCACATCGTCCCCCTGCCCAACCGGCTTGTAATGGTCCCGAATGGCGTCGGCGACCCGCACATCGAGCCCCGCGGCGCGCGCCAGATACGCCCCCGCGATGCCCTGCACCTCGGGAAACTCGCCGACCGTCGCCGAAACCAGATCGGCCTTGCACAGTCGCGCCGCCTGTTCGGCGAGGTCGGCCAGCTCTGCTACCTCCCCCCGCTGGAGGGAGGTCGGACTCGGCGCAGCCGAGCCGGAAGAGGAGCCTTCCGTTGCCGCAGAGAGCCCCTCTCCCGGGCCGCGCTCCGCGCGTCTCTCGACCTCCCCCCAGCGGGGGGAGGTAACAGCCCCGCTCTCCACCAGCCACCGTGCCAGCTTCGCCACCCGCTCGACCTTGTCTGCAACCGTGCCCAGTTTCTCGTGAAAGACGATCTGCGACAGCTTGGGCAGGAACGACTCCAGCCCCGCCTGCAAATCCTGGTCCCAGAAGAACTTCGCATCCGACAGTCGCGCGCTGAGCACCCGCTCATTCCCCGTGACAATTGCCGCGCCGCCATCGGAAGCCTCCAGATTCGCCACGCAGACAAACGCCGGCGCCAACGCACCACCCGCGTCCGCACAGGCAAAATACTTCTGGTTGGTCCGCATCGTCAGCTGGATAACTTCACGCGGCACGCTCAGGAATGCCGCGTCGAAGCCCCCCGCCAGCGCCACCGGCCATTCGGTCAGCCCGGCGTTTTCGGCGACCAGCCCGGCATCCTCGATGACCACCAGGCCCTTCGACGCCGCCGCCAGCAACGCGCCTTCGGCGATCACCCGCCGCCGCTCCGCCGATTCCACGATGACATGGGCGCCGCGCAACTGCGCCGCAAACAGGTCGGCGTTTTCGATATCGTTCTCACCGGCGCCGAGAATCCGGTGGCCGCGCGTCACCCGCCCGCTGGCAACGCCGAACACCTCGAACGGCACCACCGCCCCGTCCAGCAGCGCCACAATCCCGGTCAATGGCCGCACCCATTTCGGGCTGCCGGCCTGCGCCGAAGCCGCGCCCCAGCGCATCGATTTCGGCCAGGCAAAGTCCCGCACGATGGCCGGCACCAGCTCCGCCAATATCGCCGCCGCCAGCCGCCCTTCGCTGCGGATATGCGCGAACAGCACCACACCTTTGGGCGTCTGGCGCTCCTCCAACGCGTCGCGTGTCAGACCGGTGGATCGCAAAAACCCCGCAATTGCCGCCTCGGGCGCGCTCGCCGCCGGCCCCTTGCGCTCCTCGCTCGCCGCCGCACTTTCGGTCGCAACGTCCCGCGCGATCAACCACAGCCGCCGCGGCGTCACATCGGCGACCACCGCACCATGCGCCAGCCCGGCCGCCTTCAATCCACCTTCAAACCGCGTCCGCAACTGCTCGGCCGCCGCCGTCTGCATCCGCGCCGGAATTTCCTCACTGGCGAGTTCGAGCAGAAAATCGCTCACGCGCCGCCCACCCACACATCCGCCACGCCCTTCACCAGATCCCGCACCCGTCCGATATACGCCTGGCGCTCGGCGACCGAAATCACCCCGCGCGCATTCAAAAGGTTGAAGATATGGCTGGCCTTGATCGCCTGGTCATACGCCGGCAGCGGTAGTGCGCGCGCCGTCAAGGCCCGGCACTCTTCGCTAACGTCCTTGAAATGCTGGAACAACCGCTCGGTATTCGCCGCCTCGAAATTATACGCCGAAAACTGCTGCTCCTGTTTCAGGAACACATCGCCATAGCTCACGCCATCGTCATTATAAGCTAGGTCATAAACGCTCTCGACGCCTTGGACATACATCGCCAGCCGCTCAAGGCCGTAGGTCAGTTCCCCCGCCACCGGTGCGCATTCATGGCCGCCGACCTGCTGGAAATAGGTGAATTGCGTCACTTCCATGCCGTCGCACCAGACTTCCCAGCCCAGCCCCCAGGCGCCCAAAGTCGGCGATTCCCAATCATCCTCGACAAAGCGGATATCGTGCAGACAACGATCAATACCGATAGCATCGAGCGAGCCCAGATACAGATCGATCAAGTCATCGGGCGATGGCTTCAAGATCACTTGAAACTGGTAATAATGCTGCAAGCGATTGGGGTTTTTCCCGTAACGCCCATCGCTCGGCCGCCGGCTCGGCTGGACGAACGCCGCCTTCCACGTATCGGGCCCCAGCGCGCGCAGCGTCGTCGCCGGGTGGAACGTCCCCGCCCCCATCTCGACATCATAGGGTTGCAGGATGACACAGCCCTGCGCGCCCCAATATTGCTGGAGCGTCAGGATGATGTTCTGGAACGACAGTGGCTTCAGTGGACAAGCCCTTCGCAGGTGCAACAGGTTGCCCGCGTGTAGCGGCGGCGGCGATGACCGGTCAACGTCTAGCTTGCATCGCCGTCAACCACGCCACGATCGCTGCATCTTCACCGGCATTCACAGGCGCCTTGTAGCTGGTGCGCATCTTGGTTACCTCACCCTGCCATTCGGCGGCGCTCAATTTTGGTTGGTTGAGCACCATCTCGCCCGAATGACACGACAGGCAGTTGCCGTTGACCGCATCGGCCGACGGTCCTCCCAGAACATCAGCAAACGGCACGAAATCACCGGGCAACTCAACGGACACGGGCGTCGCCGCCGTCAGCGCAAACGCCGCCGCGACGAGCAGCAGTCGCGTCATGAAAACCGTATCCGCACCGCTTCGACCACATTGCGTGCATAGCCGCCGGGGTTCCAGTTCGCCGTCATCGGCTGCGCCAGCCCGTTGGCATTGGTCGCCCGTGCCATCAGTACCGCGCCGCCGCGTGCAACCTTCACGGCCGCATCGAACCGCCGGAAACTGTATTTGCCCGCATCCGGCCCCAGCCGCGCCGGCGCCCAATTTGCTCCGCCATCACCTGAGACCGCAACCCCGCGCACACCCGCATCGCCGCCAAACGCAATCCCGCTCACGCGCAGCACCGGCGCCCATTTCCGCACCGCACCGTCCGCCACGTTGGTAACGAACGATCGCGGCGGCATCCGGCTGATCGGCACCTTGGCAAAGTCCTTCGTCCCCGGCGCCACCGTCGCGGTTGGATTGTCGGGCACCTGATAAGCTTTCGCCATCCAGTAATTGTCGTCGGGCGTGCCCAGCACCTCGATATTATCGAGCATCTTGACCCAATAGGTCGAAAACCACCCTGGCACGACCAGCCGCAGCGGAAAACCATTGACCAGTGGCAGCAGCGCGCCATTCATCGCCCAGGCGATCATCACTTCGCCATCCCGCGCGTGATCAATCGCGAGCGACTTCATGAAATCCGGTGCGCCCTCCACCGGCGGGTCATCGAGCCCCGAAAACCGCACCTGAACCGCCCCCGGTCGCACCGCGGCGCGCGCCAGCACATCACGCAGCCGCACCCCCGTCCACCGCGCATTGGCCATCGCGCCATGCGCCCATTGCGCGCCCGCCACGCGCGGCTCGACCAGCCCGCGCGAATTGCCCGAGCATTGGTTCACCGCAGTAATCTCGAACTGCGGTAGGCGTTTCAATTCGGCCAGCGACAGCGCCAGCGGCTTCGCCACCAACCCGCCGACCTTCAACCGAAACGCCAGCGGGTCGATCTCGGTCGGAAACGGCCAGTGCCAGCGCACATAATGCCGATCATTCGGCGTCAATATATCGCCATCGAACACCGCCATCGGCGTTTCCAGCAGCGGCGGTGTCGTCCGCTGCAAAATCATCGGCGCCTTGCCGGGAAAGTTGCCGATCATCGGCCGCGCGCTCGGTCCGCCCGGCAGCCGCAGATCGACCTGCTGCGCCAAGGCTTGGCCGGACACGGCAGCAAGAGCGAGGAAACGACGTCGCGCGATCATGGCGCGTCATAGCCGGCTCGACCGATTCTGTCATGCCCGAGTCTGCCAACCATTGCAGCCGGGCTTTCGACCCGGCTGCAATGTGCCTGCGATTAATAGCGGCGGCGCAACACCTCGATCACCCGGCCGGTGCGCACATTCACCAGCACCAGATCATTGCCATAGCGGATCCACTGCCGGTGCCGCCCCGCCGCCGGCAAACGATATTGCACCGGATTGGCAATAACATAACGCTGCCCGTAAAATGCCGGCTGAAAACGATATCCCGTATTGACCGGGCGATAGCTCCAGCCACGAACCGGAGCGACATAGGCGGGGCGATGGCCGGCCCGATAATCGCGCCGGTCCTCACGCAGTTCTTGCCGCGCGCTCTCCACATCGCGGCGTTCCTCGCGAATGTCGCCGGCGTCGCCGTGGCGGCGGGCGTCTTGCAGGTCGCGCTGCTGCTCGCGCACCTCCTGCTGGCTGCGGCGAACTTCGCCGGCGGATTGCGCCGATACGGCAGTGGGCGCGGCGACGGCCGCCAAAAGGCCGATGATGATCAAACTACGCATACAACAACTCCGTCTCTCCGTCTGCTGGCTGCAGAACGTGAACGAGTGTTCGCCCATCGCGGATGAACGCATCAAGAATGCGATCTTTATCTGCGGGAAAGGCGCCTCAGACGTTAAAGCGGAACAGCATCACATCGCCGTCATGGACGACATACTCTTTACCTTCGGACCGATATTTGCCAGCTTCCTTCGCCCCGGCCTCGCCATTGAACTTCATATAGTCGGCAAACGCCATCGTCTCGGCGCGGATGAAGCCCTTTTCGAAATCGCCATGGATCGCGCCCGCAGCCTGCGGCGCCTTCGATCCCAACGTTACCGTCCACGCTCGGGCTTCTTTGGGCCCCACAGTGAAAAACGTGATCAAACCCAGCAACTCATACGCTGCGCGCACCACCCGCGTCAGCCCGGTTTCGGTCAGCCCCAGCGCCTCCAGATAGTCCGGCCGGTCAGCGGGCGCCATCATCGCCACCTCGGCTTCGATTGCCGCAGAAATGATCACCGCACCGGCGCCGACCTTGGCCGCCATCGCCTGCACCGCAGCGCTGAACGCATTGCCCGTCGCCGCCGAAGCTTCCTCGACGTTGCAGACATACAGCACCGGTTTTGAGGTCAGCAACTGCGCCTGGCCAAGCGCCCGCGCCTCTTCCTCGTCCTTCGCCGCCACCAGTCGCGCCGGCTTGCCTTCGCGCAGCAACTCGAGCGCCTCGCCGAGCACGCGGCCCTGCACCTTGGCGTCCTTGTCGCCCTGCACCGCCTTTTTGAGCAGCGCCGGCACGCGCTTTTCCAGCGATTCGAGATCGGCGAGCATCAGCTCAGTCTCGACCGTCTCGGCATCCGAAACCGGGTCCACCCGGCCTTCGACATGCGTTACATCATCATCTTCAAAGCAGCGCAGCACGTGCACAATCGCATCGGTCTCGCGGATATTGGCGAGAAACTGGTTGCCCAACCCCTCCCCCTTCGAAGCGCCGCGCACCAACCCGGCAATGTCGGTGAACCCCAGCTGCGTTTCGATTATCTTTGCCGAACCGCCAATCCTCGCCAGGTCATCAAGCCGCGTGTCGGGCACCGGCACATTGCCGACGTTGGGCTCGATGGTGCAAAACGGATAATTCGCCGCCGCCGCGCTCGCGGTCTCGGTCAGCGCGTTGAACAGCGTCGATTTGCCGACATTGGGCAGCCCGACAATACCGCAGCGAATGGCCATCTTCTTCTTCCTTGTTTCCTTCTCCCCTCCCGCTCGCGGGAGGGGTTGGGGGTAGGCCGTGCCACCAACACAATCGCCGCGCTTTAGGGCACTGTCCGGCGCCGCGCCACCTCACTCATAAACCGCGCCTCGTCGCCGGCCAGCAGCCACGGCACTTCCGCCGCGACATCGCCCAGAACATCGGCCAGCGGCGCCATCTCGGCCTTGGCAAAATTGCCCAGCACATAATCCGAAACCCGGTCCTTATGACCCGGATGCCCGATACCCATCCGCACCCGACGATACTGGGGGGCCAGATGCGCATCAATCGAGCGAATGCCGTTGTGCCCGGCCGCGCCGCCGCCGTGCTTGACCTTGACCCGGAACGGCTCGAGATCCAGCTCGTCGTAGAACACCGTCAGCGCCTCGGCGGCATCGAGTTTGAAAAAGCGCACTGCCTCGCCGACCGAACGCCCGCTGTCGTTCATGAACGTCGCTGGCTTGAGCAATACCAGCTTGTGGTCACCCAAGCGGCCTTCGCTCGCCAGCCCCTGAAACCGTGTCTTCCACGGGCCAAAGCCATGCGCCGCCGCAATGGCGTCCACCGCCATGAAGCCGATATTATGCCGGTTGAGCGCGTAAGCGGAACCTGGATTACCCAAACCGGCGAAGATTTTCACTTCGCCGGGCTCAGGGGGTCAGGCCGCAGCGACTTCGGCGGCTTCAGCCGCGTCGGTTTCGCTCTTCAGTGCCGAAGGTGCCACCAGCGTCGCGATGGTGAAATCGCGGTCGCTGATGTGCGAAACGACACCCTTGGGCAGTGTCACCGCGCTGATATGGATCGACGCGCCGACATCGAGACCGTCAAGGCTGATATCGATCTGGTCGGGGATCGCGTTCGACGGGCAATCGAGCTGCAATTCGTGGCGCACGATGTTGAGCACCGCGCCGCGCTTCATGCCCGGCGACTTGTCTTCATCGACAAAATGCACCGGCACTTCGACGGTGATCGAGGCATTGCCCTGCAGGCGGAAGAAATCGACATGGATCGGCCGGTCCGAAACCGGGTGGAACTGCACGTCGCGCGGCAGCGTGCGGATGGATTTGCCGTCGCCGATACTGATCTCGACGACCGAGTTCATGAAATGACCCGTCGAGAGCTGGCGGACCAGCAGCTTTTCTTCGACATGGATCGGGGTGGCAGCTTCGCCGGCGCCATAGATGACAGCCGGAACGCGGCCCGTACGACGCACTGCCCGAGAGGCTCCCTTGCCTGCCCGTTCACGCATCTCGGCCGCGAGCTTCAGTGTTTCGCTCATTGCTCGCATCTCCAGGTAACATTGCTCGCGTATTGTTTCGCGTCTGGCCAAAGCCTCCAGGGATGCAGAATCAGGGAAGACGCGAAGCGGCGCGAATAGGCGAAGCGCCCGCAAAAGGCAAGATCAACCTGCCGTAAAGCCAGGGCAATTGGGTGAGTTTGCACGTGACAAACGGGTGAAGTGCTGAATCTGTGTTGACCCAGATGGTTGGTCTGGGAGAGCATACGATGACGACGGACGACGAAGCGATATACGAGAGCGTTGTTTTTCTGGATTATTTCTCGGATCTGCCGGAT
>JAYUUE010000186.1:0-13047 GCA_043754785.1 Polymorphobacter sp.
CATCGGCCGGCCGTCGATGGTCGTCATCCTGAAATCGAACGCGGTCTGGAGTGCCGGCGACGCGGCCCCCAGCACCGCCATCATGGAAAGCGCGGCAGCGATGGCGAAAACGGGCTTCAACATTGGCCTGTCTCCTCGTTATGCGGACATCGGCAGCGGCGCCGTGGCGGTCGCCAACCATCCCCTTGCCGCGTCGTCCAACTGCGGCCCGATCTCGGCGCGAACCCGGGCATGATAGCCATCGACCCATTGCCGCTCGACCGGCGTCAGCAGCGCCGTGTCGATCAAGCGCCGATCGATCGGCGCCAGCGTCAGTTCGCGAAAGCCCAGCAACGCCTGCTCCGCCCCCGGCACCCGGCGTTCTTCGACCAGCACCAGATTCTCGATGCGAATGCCATATTCGCCGGCCTTGTAATAACCCGGCTCGTTGGACACGATCATCCCCGCCACCAGCGGCTCGTCATTGCCCGGCTGGCTGCTCCAGGCGGCGGCGATGCGCTGCGGTCCTTCGTGTACCGACAAATAGCTGCCAACCCCGTGTCCGGTGCCATGGGCATAGTCGAACCCGGCCTCCCACAGATACTGCCGCGCCAGCGCATCGAGCTGGACTCCGCGCGTACCCGCCGGAAACACCGCCCGCGCCAGCGCAATATGACCCTTCAGCACCCGGGTAAAACGATCCTTCATCTCCGCCGTCGGCGTGCCGACCGCCATAGTCCGCGTCACATCGGTGGTGCCATCCTTGTACTGGCCGCCCGAATCGACAAGGTAGATCGAGTTCAGCGTGATCGGCAGGCTGCTTGCCTCCGACACGCGGTAATGCGGACTGGCACCGTTGGGGCCGGTGGCGGAAATCGTGTCGAAGCTGAGGTCTTCAAGCACATTGGTCTGGTCCCGGAACTGGCGCAGCTTGTTGGCGGCGCTCATCTCGGTCAGCCCGCCCTTGGGCGCTTCGCCATCGAACCAGTGCAGGAACCGCGTCAAGGCAGCGCCGTCGCGCCGGTGCGCCGCGAACGTCCCGGCGATTTCGGTGGGGTTCTTCACCGCCTTCGCCAAAACGGTCGGATCGCGCGCCTCGACGATGTTCGCCCCGCCCTCGCCAAGCGCGGCAAAGATCGCCGCCACACAACTCGTCGGATCGGCCACCACGGTCTTGCCGGCAAAGCCCGCCAGCGCCGCCTCGAATGCACCGCGCGGATGCAGCCGCACCTCCGGCCCCAAATGCCCGCGCACCGCCGGCGACAGTTTCTCTGGCGCCGTGAACAGATCGGTGCCGCCATCGGCATGAACAATCGCAAACGCCAGCGCCACCGGCGTGCGGTTGACGTCGCGCCCGCGGATGTTGAGCAGCCAGGCGATCGAATCGAGCGCCGCGACCACTACCGCATCGGCACCGTGCTGCCGCAGCCAGCCGCCGATGGCGCCGCGTTTCGCCGTCGCCGTCTGCCCGGCAAACTCGTCGGCATGGACTTCAAGCAGCGCAGCGCTCGGCGCCGGCCGCGCCGACCAGATGCGGTCGATCGGGTTGGCCGCCACCGCCACCAGTTCGGCACCCTTCGCCGCGAGCAACCGACCCGTTGATTCCACCCAGCTGCGCGTGTGCAACCACGGGTCGTAACCGATGCGATCGCCGGCGGCGGCGTGATCGGCGAGCCATAGTGCCGCGCTGGTTTTCGGCACATCCTGATATTCGAAATGCGCCGGTACCTGTTCGCGCACCTGCAATGTATAGCGGCCATCTGTAAAAATCGCCGCGCGCGCCCCGAGCACCGCCGCCGACCCGGCCGAACCGCCAAAGCCGGTCAGCCATTCCAGCCGCTGGGCATAGCCGCCGACATATTCGCTCATGTGCTCATCGGTCAGCGGCACCACGAACCCGGTCAGCCGATCTGCCGAAAGCTGCGCCGCCAGCGCATCGAGGCGGTCCTTGATGTTGGACATTTGGTCGATCCATCCTATTTTGTCATCACGCTCATAAGCCGGTGACCGTCGCCGCGCCAGCACCTCCGGAAAGCCCTTCGATGCCCGTTGCTCCCCGCGCCGTCGCACCCGTCGCTGAACGGCGCCCGCACGCCAGCATTCATCACGGTGTCAGTTTGTCAGACCCCTGGTTCTGGCTGAAGGACCCCGGCTACCCGGTGGTCAGCGACCCCGACATCCTGGCTTATGTCACCGCCGAAAACGCCTGGTTCGAAGCGCAAATGGCGCCGCTGAAAGATCTTAAGGATACCATCTTCGCCGAATTGAAGGGCCGGGTGAAGCAGGACGATGCGAGCGTCCCCGTGCGCGACGGTGAATGGGATTACTGGTGGGCCTTCGCTCCCGGCGCGCAGTACAGGCAATGGTGGCGGCGGGCGGCGGGCGGCGGCGCCGACGCACTGGTCCTCGATGAGGTCGCCCTAGCGGCGCCCCACGATTATTTCCGCCTCGGCGGCTTCAGCGTCAGCCCCGATGGCCGGCTGCTGGCCTATGCCTCCGACACCGCCGGCAACGAACGCTTCGTCCTCAAACTCCGTGATCTGGCTTCGGGCACCGAAACCATCGTCACCGACCAGAGTGTCGGTCCGCCGGTCTGGGCGGCCGACAGCGCGAGTCTTGCCTGGACGCAAGTCAACGACCAGTGGCGGCGCTTCTGCATCCGGCTGCACGTCCCCGGTGTTTCCGAAGACGCTGTGCTCTACGAGGAAACCGAGGACAAGGGCTTTGGCGTCAGCGTCGGCCGCAGCCAGGATCGCCGTTGGTTCATCATCGCCACCAGCGACCATGTCACCAGCGAAATTCGGCTGGTACCGACCGCCGACCCGGCTACTGCGCCTTTGCTTGTCCGCCGCCGCATGCCCGGTATGACCTATGACGTCGATGTGCGCAGCGACACTTTGGTCATCCGCACCAACGACACCCACGCCAATTTCCGGCTCGTCACTGCCTGCACCGCGGCACCGGGCGACTGGCACGAACTGGTGCCCGCATCCGACCATGATTATCTGCGCGGCGCGGCGGCGTTTACCAGCTTCATCGCCATCAGCGCCCGGCGCGGCGGGCTCGACCAAGTGCGACTGCTGTTCCCGGATGGCCGCGACCACGCAATCAGCTTTCCCGAAACCGCTTATGCCGCCGGCCTTGGACCTAATGCCGAAGCCGACGCGCCGTTGCTCCGCCTAAGCTATACCTCGTTGGTCACTCCGGCCACGGTGTACGACTATAACGTTGCGGCCGACACGCTGATCATCCGCAAGGTCCAGGATGTGCCGTCAGGCTATGACGCCAGCCAATATGTCACCCAGCGCCTGACTATCACGGCGCGCGACGGCGCCCAGGTGCCAGTGTCGATCGTCCATCGCCGCGACTGGACCTACGGCAGCCGGCTGCACCTTTACGGTTACGGCGCCTATGGCATCGCCATCCCGCCGGCGTTTTCGGCCAGCCGCCTGAGCCTGCTTGATCGCGGCGTCGCCTATGCCATCGCCCATATCCGCGGCGGCGATGATCTTGGCTATCAATGGTATCTCGACGGCAAGCTGGCTAAGCGCATCAACGCTTTCAACGATTTCGTTGATATCGCCAAGGGCCTGATCACCGGCGGTTTCGCGCGCCAGGGCCATATCTCGGCGAGCGGCGGTTCGGCCGGCGGCGAACTTATGGGCGCCGTCGTCAATTCCGACCCGGGCCTCTGGGCAGCGGTCGTCGCCGATGTGCCTTTCGTCGATGTGCTCAACACCATGCTCGACGATACGCTGCCGCTGACGCCCGGCGAGTGGCCCGAATGGGGCAACCCTATCATCGATAAGGCAGCGTTCGACCTGATCCGCAGTTATAGCCCCTATGACAATGTCAAAGCACAGGCCTACCCGCCTTTGCTCGTCACCGCCGGCCTCAACGATCCGCGCGTCACCTATTGGGAGCCGGCGAAATGGGTTGCGAAACTGCGCAGCGTAAAGACCGACACCAACCCGCTGCTGCTCAAGACCAACATGGGCGCCGGCCATGGCGGCAAATCCGGGCGCTTTGCGGCACTCGAGGAAACCGCTGAAGAATATGCCTTCATTCTGGAACAGTTCAGTGCCGCCGCCGCCTGATCGCACCGGTTTTACCCGCATCGTCACGGCGGCGCCCGCCGATATCGACGAACTGGGGCATGTCAACAACGCCGTCTACCTGTGCTGGGTGCAAGATGTGGCGACGGCGCACTGGCGCGACACTGCCCGACCCGAGGATATCGCCCGCTACGTGTGGGTGGTGACCCGGCACTAAGTCGATTACCTGCGCCCGGTGCTGGTCGGCGAAACCGTGACGCTGACGACTTGGGTCGGGACGCCCAAGGGTGCGCGGTTCGATCGCCATGTGGATATCGCCGGCGCCGACGCTGTGCTCCGCGTCCGCGCCGTGACGATCTGGGCGCTGATTGATCGCACGTCCGGCCGCGCGGTGCGGATCCCGGCGCAGGTCGCGGCACGGTTCCTGAGCTAGGCCGACGCTGCGCGCCCCCCTTTCGTCGGCGCATGGCAAGTCCTGTGAAAACGGAGCCGGCGACCATCATCGTCCAGCTTGCCCATTCAGTCACGCCGACGACGCTAAGCAGAGATTCGTAGTTTATCCAACGGAACCGGCATTCGCTCTTCATTGAGGGCCTCGACGGCGTTATGGATGGCTTGATCGAGCGCGTCGGCATCGACGAAGGTTTGGTGGGCGAGATGATGGGCCTTGAGATCGCGCCAGATGGTTTCGATGTCATTCAACTCCGGGGCGTATTTGGGCAACCACTCGATGGTGAGCCAGTGGGCGCGGGCAGCCAGGGCTGCTCGCGCGATCTTGCTGGTGTGAATTGGTCCGTTGTCCTCGACCAGCACCACCGGTTTGGCGGTTTGGCCTGGCTTGGGCCCGTAGATCCGATCAAGTTGTTCGAGGTGGGCGACAAAGTCGTTGCTGCGCTTGGTCTTTGCGGTATGCACGATGAGTTAGCGGGTCTTGTGATCGAACGAGCCCAGAATCGCGACCTTTTTTGCATGTCCCGGCGCGGGAATGCGCAAATCCGCACCCGCCTTTGCCAATGCGCGGGCGAGGTAGGGATGTGTCAGCGCTTCGCTCTCGTCGCCGTAGAGCAGAACGATGTCGCCGGCTGCGGCCTGCTGTTTGAGAAGTTGCAGGCGCAGGCCGATCCGCTCGACTTCGCATGGCACCTGGCGGCCCTTCAGCGTGTGCCGGGGGCGCCGCCAACGGAACTTTTTTTCGAAGGGCCTTGGAAAGTTGCGAGCGGCTGATACTCACGCCTTCAAGCGCCTCGATCTCGGCGCACAGGCGCGGGATGGTCCAGTTGGGCCGGTCGGCGACGGGCTCGTTCAGCAACGGCATGGCGACACGCAGCGCCGCGGCACTTTTCACCGGCACTGGCCCTGGGGCAATGGTGGCCTTCAGCGCATCAACGCCACCCTTCATAAAGTCGCAGCGCCAAAGCCGAACAGTGTCTTCCCGCACACCAAAGGCTTTGGCGATCCGGCCGCTCGTCCAACCCGATATCGTTAGCACTATGGCCCGCGCGCGATCCGCCTCGCCACGATCGCGCGATCCGGCCAGCACCGCCAATTCCGCTCGTTGTTCCTCGGTCGCCCAAAGAGGGGATTTTCCGCTCATAACTGCCCGTCCACGTTTCGTCGCACGAACAGAATCAGACCAACATCCGTTGGTCAAGCCGGCAATTTCTGCTTAGCGGCGAGATCGCCCAATTCGAACGCAACCGAATGCCGGAGACACGGCCTCGAGTGCGCAGACGGGTCCGCAAAATGGGTTAACAGCCGTAAAGGATGTTCAGCCGGCTTTCGTCAGCCCCAACAGGTGCACGATCCCGAACAAAATCGTCACCAGCCCGGCAAAGACCATGGCGTTCCACGGCAAATGCGCATGCCACGCCAGCGGCGCCCTCCGCCGCGCCCAATCCCCCGCCAGCGCCGCGATCGACAGCAGCGCACCGATGCCGAGCAGCCAGCCTGTTGCAGTCATGTCCATTAGGCGGCCGTTAGCGTTGCGGCTGCGGGGCGGCAAGCGGGTGGGTGATTTGCGCTTTGGCGATGTGCCCCGGGATTGCTATGTTACAAAAAATCCAACGGGAGTAGAATCGTGATCCGCCACAGCCTGATTGTTCTCATGTGCGCCGCTGGCATAAGCAGCCCCGGATTTGCAGCACCGCTCGATGCAGTGCTTGCCGGCGCGCAGCGTTCCGATGCCAACAAGGCGCGCGACCGATTTCGCCACCCGGCCGAAACACTGGGCTTTTTCGGCCTCAAGCCGACGATGACGGTGGTGGAAATCTCCCCCGGCGGCGGCTGGTACACCGAGATTCTGGCACCCTATCTCAATGCCAAGGGCCAATACATCGGCGCCAACAGCAATCCCGCGGCCAGTGCCAATGCGGCCGCTGCTGTCAAAAAGTTTACCGACAAGCTCGCCGCTGATCCAGCGACTGCCAAGGCCAAGGTTACGGCGTTCGGCAAGGGCAGCTATGACATTGCGCCGCCGGGATCTGCCGACGCAGTGCTGACATTCCGCAACGTCCACAACTGGCACATGGCGGGCTTTGACGCCGCAGCGTTCAAGGCTTTTTACAAGGCTCTCAAACCCGGCGGCGTGCTCGGCGTGGAGGAGCACCGATTGCCCGAAACCAAAGCCGACGAATTGATGAAATCGAGTGGCTATATGAAAGTTTCCTATGTCCGCAAACTAGCCGAGGCTGCCGGTTTCAAATATGTCGGATCGTCGGAGATCAACGCCAACCCCAAGGATACCAAGGATTATCCCAAAGGCGTTTGGACCCTGCCGCCGACCTTTCAGGATGGCGATATTGACAAGGCAAAATATGCAGCGATCGGTGAGAGCGACCGGATGACGCTGAAATTCGTCAAGACGAAATATTAAATCCGCCGCACCCCTGTCACGCCCCCACCCGATCCATCGGCGTCCATGCGGGCGATGACATCGTCAAGCGGCTCCTCGACCGTCGTCATCCAATAGGCGTTGGCATGAAACAAAGTGTCGGCATCGACAAGGATGCCGACATGTCCCGGGAAGAAGATCAGATCACCGCCGCGGCGATCTGCGAAATCAACCGGGGTGCCCAGTTCATCACGCTGCTGATCCGAGTCGCGCGGTGACGGTGTGCCGCATGCCGTAAGCGCAACTTGCACAAGGCCGGAACAATCGACGCCCAAAGGCGTGCGCCCTCCCCAAAGATAAGGCGCACCTGTAAAGCGCCGCGCGATGGCGAGCGGGGTCCTGGGAAGCGGTGCCAGATGGCGCTGGTGAACGAAGCCGCTGCCGTTTATCGCTAGAAAGCGGCCGTTCTGAACGCCGGCAATTCGCGCACCAAAGGGCAGTTCGCTGGCGACGGGCGCCTTGATATCCGGGGCACAAAACAGCGGCGCTAACCGGGCTGTCACCATGTGGGTCTCGCCAGCCTCCGCCTCACGCAACTTCGCTATCTCCACCCACCCCGTATAATGATCCTGGGTGCTACGCCCGAAACCCCATCCGCCAGCGACATCGAAAAGATCAAAATTCTCGCCCCACAACAGTTCGCTGACACCCATTGCGGCCGCGCTGCCAGCCGAGCGCATGACCGTGCGCGGCGCGCTGCACGTCATCGTAATCGGCTTGGTGTAACGCGCCGCAGCCACTACCCCGGCCAGAGCAATATCGGTGATTTCACTCGTCGCGATAAAACGTCGCGGGTCAAACTGTGGTCGTGGTCGACCAACATGAGCGACGATGATTGCGTTATGTGATTTCCCTGTCATCACGCGAAATGATACCGGCAAAATCGGTCAGAAACTCGTGCCCGGCTTTGGTCAAATCGACGAACACGCTTCTGCGGTCGCGCTCGTCGATCCGGCGAAGCACAAGCCCTAGTCCGGTCAAACTGTTGAGAGCGCGGGTTACAACCGGTTTTGATACGCCAAGCCGCGCTGCCAGCCCGCGTACGGTATGCAGGCCACCTTCCAGGCCGACAACGAGCAACAAAGCCATCTGACGATTGGTCAGGTCGGGAGCGCCCGAGCGCACATAGCGCAACAATGCCCGGCGCCATTCGCCCAGAGCATCGTTTCCGCCTGGCAGAATGTTCACGAAGATGTTTCCTTGGTTGATGTCGCGCGCGCTTGCCAATGGCGGCCGCTATGACGTCAGAAACCCTCATGAAGCCCGGTGGTTGCATTAACGGTGTAACTCTTTTGCGCGATAATGACTTTCCAACAGCGCAAACGCCGCTCGCAGACCCAGAGCTTCACCGCCTTTCGGTCTGCCCGGACGCACCGCCGCGTTCCAGGCGAAGGTGTCGAAATGGGCCCAGCGCAGCCCGGGGGCGATAAAGGCTTCGAGGAAAAGCGCTGCCGTCACCGCGCCGGCAAAGCCGCCTTCGGGCGAATTGACCATGTCAGCGATGTTCGACTTCAGCATGTCGCGATAGCCGGGCCATAATGGCAACCGCCACAGCGGATCATCGGCTGCCGTGGCTGCTGCCGCGAAGTCCGCCGCCAGCACCTCGTCATTAGCGAAAAATGCCGGCAATTGCGGACCAAGCGCCACCCGCGCCGCGCCGGTCAACGTGGCGAAATCGATGATAAGGTCGGGACGTTCCTCCGATGCCAGCGCCAGTGCATCGGCGAGGATAAGCCGCCCTTCGGCATCGGTGTTGGTCACTTCGATGGTCTTGCCGGCGCGGCTGTCTAGGATGTCGCCGGGGCGCATGGCGTCGCCCGAGATGCTGTTTTCCACTGCCGGAATGATCAGGCGCAGGCTTACCGGCAGCCGAGTTTCCATTACCAGCCTCGCCAAGGCCAGCGCATGGGCGGCGCCGCCCATATCCTTCTTCATCGCCGCCATCCCGCTGCCGGGCTTGATGTTCAGCCCGCCAGTATCGAAGGTGACACCTTTTCCCACCAGCGTGACGCGCGGATGCGCCGGATCGCCCCAGCGCATGTCGATCAGCCGCGGCGCGCGCGAGGCGGCACGGCCAACTGCATGGACGGCAGGAAAATTGGCGGTCAGCAACGCCTCGCCCTTGATGATATCGACGATCGCGCCGAAGCGCCGCGCCTCGACCAACACCGCATCGGCAAGCTCGGCGGGCCCAAGATCGGCGGCCGGGGTGTCGACCAAATCGCGCACCAACGCTGTAGCAGCGGCGAGGCGGATCGCGTCGGCAATGCCGCCGACGTCTCTGGTCAACAACACGCGTGCGCCATTGTCACCATTGGCGTTGCGATAGCGGGTGAAGCGGTGCTGGGCGAGCAGCCAACCTAGGATCGGCACCGCAGGGCCATGCAGACGATACCGTCCGGCAGGAAGTTTCGCAGCGGCAGTCGCCAGCGCGAAGGCGTCGGGCGCCGCATCGATGCCGGCAACCGCGATCCAGTCGCCAGGGCCTTCACCCGGCAGGATCACCAAAGTATCGGCGCACGCCTTGAAGGCTTGCGCCGCCACCAGCGCCCGCGTGCGCTCACCCTGTCCGCCAAGCCAAGCCTCGAAACCGGCGACTGTGAGCAGCATCAGGTCGGTGGCCGGACCGCCGTCATCGGGGATCAGGAGCTGGGAAAAGTCAGTCATGAGCGACGTTGTAGCGGACCCAGAGGCCTGCCGTCACCCTTTCACGATCACACCGGCACGCCAAACAGATCGGCATCATCCGCTTCCTCGATACGGACTCGGACGATGTCACCGACTTTCAACCCGCCGGCATCACGCAGATGCACTTCGCCGTCGATTTCCGGCGCGTCGTATTTGCTGCGCCCCGACGCGCCGCCGTCTTCGTCAACAGCGTCGATGAGCACGTCGATATCGCTATCGACCTTCATCGCCAGCCGCGTTTCGGAAATCGCCGATTGCGCAGCCATGAAGCGGTGCCAGCGCGCCTCCTTCACCGCTTCCGGCACGGCACCGGGCAGCATGTTGGCGGCGGCGCCTTCGACGGCTTCATATTTGAAGCAGCCCGCACGATCGATCTGCGCCTCACCGAGCCAGTCGAGCAGATATTGGAAATCCGCCTCGGTCTCGCCGGGAAAGCCAACGACAAAGGTGCTGCGCAGCGCCAGGTCAGGCACCAGCCCGCGCCAGCGGCGGATGCGATCCAGCACCTTGGCGTCGTTCGCCGGCCGCCGCATGGCGCGGAGCACGTTGGGGCTGGCGTGCTGAAACGGAATGTCGAGATAAGGCAATACCAGCCCCTGCGTCATCAGCCCGATAAGCTGGTCGACGTGCGGATAGGGGTAGATGTAATGCAGCCGCACCCAGGCGCCCAGCAGCCCGAGTTCACGCGCCAGGTCGGTGATATGCGCCCGCAGTTCGCGGCCGCCGAGAGACGACACCGCATGGCGCAGATCGACGCCATAGGCCGAAGTGTCCTGCGCGATGACGAGCAATTCCTTCGTCCCGCCGGCGACCAGCGCTGCCGCCTCGCGCAGGATCGCAGCGGGTGGCCGGCTGGCGAGATCGCCGCGCAGCGACGGGATGATGCAGAAGGCGCAGCGATGGTCGCAGCCTTCGGAAATCTTTAAATAACTGTAATGGCGCGGTGTCAGCTTGAGGCCGGCCTCGGGGATCAGGTCGAGATACGCCGATTTCACCGGCGGCGCCGCATCGCGCACAGCGCTGACCACGGCATCATATTGCTGCGGCCCGGTGACCGCCAGCACATCGGGGAAGCGCGCGCGGATGGTGTCGGCCTCATGCCCCATGCAGCCCGTCACGATCACCTTGCCATTTTCAGCCATGGCCTCGCCGATGGCTTCAAGGCTTTCGGCCTTGGCGCTATCGAGAAAGCCGCAGGTGTTGACGATGACGACATCGGCGCCGGCGTAATCGCCCGACAGCGCATAACCATCGGCGCGCAACTGCGTCAGGATGCGTTCGGAATCGACCAGCGCCTTGGGGCAGCCGAGCGAAACCATGCCGACACGCGGCGCGGCGTTTAGGGTAAGGGTCATCGCAACGCCATAGCCCAGCAGCGGCGGTCTGTCACCGGCCGGCGATCACCCGTGCCGGATCGACGGGGGTGCGGCCCCGCCGGATTTCGAAGTGCACCTGTGGTTCGGTGACGGCCCCGGTCGATCCGGCGCGGGCGATGATGTCCCCCGCTACGACCTTGGTGCCTCGCGCCACCAACAGCGCCTCGGCATGGCCATAGGCCGTCACCCAGCCGCCGGCGTGCTTGATGAGGACAAGGTTGCCAAATCCTGGGATCGCATTGCCGGCATAGGCCACGATACCGTCGCAGGCAGCGCGGACCGGGGCCCCCGCCGAGGCCTTCAGATTGACGCCGTCGTTGAAGCGCCCGCCCGGCTTGGCGCCGAAGCTTGACAGGACGCGGCCTTCGACCGGCCAGCGAAATGGCGGCGTGTCGCCAACTACAGGTGCTGGCGGGGGTGTTCGGGGGACTTGCGCGGGTGCGCGCGGGGGGCGCGGCGAGGGCATGACGGGGGATTTCGGGGCAATTGCCGGGGTATTTGCGGGTTCGCCCCCGGTGATGATGTCGTCGATGTCGACACTGAACGCCCGCGCGCGTTCCTCGGGGGACAGCGCAGCGACCTGCCGTGCCGATGGCAGCAACAGCCGGTCGCCAACCTCAAGAACGAACGGCGGCTTCAACCGATTGGCCGCGACCACCTTGTCCCACGGCATCCCATAGGCCCGCGCGATGGCAATGCCGGTTTCACCGGGCTTGACAGTGTGGACCCGCCCTTGCGGCGTTGCCACTGCATCGGCAACGACCTTGCGCGCCTGCCACGCAGGCTTGGACGGCAACTTCACCGGCACGACGACATCCGGCCGTGCCGGGGTCACCAGCTTCGGGTTCGACGCACAACCGGCAATCAGCAGCGCCGCCGCGATGCCAAGGCGCCGCACCGTCATCAGGCCAGCACAGCTCGCAGGGCGTCCATCGTTGCATGATGCGTCATGTCGAGATGCACCGGCGTTACCGAAATGCATGCCTCATGCATCGCCTTGAGATCGGTCTCGTGCCCGGGTTCGGGCATTTCGCGGCCAAAGCCGTGCCAATAATAAGGGAACCCGCGCGGATCGATGCGTTCGACGAGGTGGATGTTGCCATAATCGCGGAAGCCCTGTTCGGTCACGCGCACACCCTCCACCGCATCCCCCGCCACCGGCGGGAAATTGATGTTGATCAGCACTCCCTTGGGCCAATCGATTCCCTGCACCCGGCGGATGATGTCGGCGCCATGGACCTCGGCCGGGCCGAAATCCTCCATGCCGGCAGCATAATCGGCCATCACCTGGCTCAACGCGATCGACCGGATGCCGGCAAGACACCCCTCCATCGCTGCGGAAACTGTGCCCGAATAGGTCAGGTCCTCGGCCAAATTGCCGCCGCGGTTGACGCCCGACAGGATCAGGTCGGGCCGCGCGTCCTTCATCACCGCGCCCAATGCCAGCATGACACAATCGGTCGGCGTGCCGCGCACCGCAAAGCGGCGCGGGGTGATTTCGCGTATCCGCACCGGCTGCGACAGCGTCAGGCTGTGCCCGGCGCCCGATTGCTCCTCTGCCGGCGCCACCACCCAGACATCATCCGAAAGCTGCGCTGCAATCGCCTCCAGCGCGACGAGGCCGGGGGCGTTGATGCCGTCATCATTGGTGACGAGGATGCGCATGGCAAAACCTTATGCTGGGCGTGGCTTGCCAGACTGCAACGAATCGGCAATTCTTGTCGTGGCCAGTGCGGGGGAGTAGTGCCAGAAAAACGAAAATTCCGTCCACAACGCATTGGCCGAGTTTGGGGGAGCAACGATGGCGTCTGAACTGCTCGGTTCGAACCTGTTCACGTCGGTGTATAAGGCGACTTCGGACAGCATCAAGACAAAAGGCCATTCGAAAGCCGAACCGTGGACGGTGCTGATGCCGCGGCTCGCGACGCTATGTGGGGACCAGCTGGAAACCGCGCATGCCTCGGCTCTCGACGAATTTCGCCGCGTCGCCGCCGAAAAAACCCCCATTGCCGGCTCGCACGGCAAGTTCATCGCCAGCGCCGCCGACATCGCCGATGGC